>JAFYXQ010000039.1 GCA_017546085.1 Alphaproteobacteria bacterium
AAGGTAATGCGGGGACGGGGCTTGGGTTTGTTCGTGCGTCCCATCGCGAAAGTGCGTATGGGGTCATAATGGGTACTGTCAGTGCAGCAGACAATATTTTGACGACTGCGGTTCCAGGAATGCATATTTTGCCGTCTTCTCAGGCATTGGCGGGGGCGGATATTGATTTGCTCGATATGGAAAATCGCGAATTTCGTTTGCGTGATGCTTTAAAGCCTATTCTTCAGCATTATGATTATATTCTGCTGGACTGTCCACCTGCTTTGGGGTATTTAACTATTAACGCCCTGACTGCGGCAGACAGCGTTGTTATTCCTTTGCAATGTGAATTTTTCGCGTTGGAGGGGGTTCAGCAACTAACAGATACCATATCAATTGTTCGGGAAAAATGGAATCCTGAATTAGATATATTGGGTGTTTTGTTAACAATGTATGAACGCAGATATACTGTAACGCGTGCGGTTGATGATGATGTTCGTGGTGTGTTTGGGGACAAGGTTTTCAAGACGGTTGTTCCGCGTAACGTTCGTGTGTCAGAGGCGCCAAGTCATGGCAAGCCTGCGTTGTTTTATGATTTTAATTCAACTGGCGCGCAGGCTTATTTGCGTGTTGCAACAGAAATAGTTCAAAGGACCGAAGGGGGAATTGATGGCAAATAAATTTGGTTTGGGGCGTGGTTTATCTGATTTGGCGGCATCGCGTGGTGCGATACCTGATATTTCATTATTGACGCCAACTGAACGTGTGGTTGTAAAACAGATTCCTTTGGCGCAAATTGGTGCGAATCCAGACCAGCCACGCAAAACCTTTACAGAATCTGAATTGTCTGATTTAGCGGCATCTATAAGAGAGAAGGGGGTTTTACAACCAATTTTGCTGCGCAGTGTTCAGAATCGTGAATACACATATGAGATTGTGGCAGGCGAACGCCGTTTTCGTGCCTCTAAATTGGCAGGGTTGAATGAGATTCCGGCACTGATAAAAACAATGGATGATAATAACGCAATGGAAATCGCGCTGATTGAAAACGTTCAGCGCGAAAATCTAAACCCAATAGAAGAAGCGAATGCGTATAAAAATTTGATGGAATGTTGTGATTATGAATTGCCGGATGTTGCCCGTCTTATTGGCAAATCGGAAAGTTATATTCGTAATATGTTACGTTTAACATCTTTGCCTGATTCTGTTCAGAATTTGGTGGGGCAGGGTGAATTGTCTGCTTCCCATGCGCGTACAATTGCGGTTGCTGAAAATCCAGAAGAATTGGCGCATAAAATAATTGCAGGAAAATTATCGGTTGCAGAAACGGATAAATTAGTAAAATCCGCGCCACGTGCAAAAACAACCCGTAAATCGGTTCAAAAAACAATCGATAGCACAACCATTCGTGAAATAGAAACCAGAATCAAAAACGCATTGGGTGCAGATGTGCATGTTTCTGAACGACGTGGCGGGGCAGGGCAGATAACAATATCTTTTAAGTCTCGTCCACATTTGTATGAATTGGTTGAAAAATTATCGTATAAATAAATATATTAAAAAATACCGGCTTTTTTGATAATTTCTTTCAAAAAAGCCGGTATTTTTTTATGTTAAAAAGATAAAATGATTTTTTTGTCTTTCAAGGTTGTTTTTATTATTCTTTTTTCCGGTGTTTTAATGAAGTTTT
Organism: Alphaproteobacteria bacterium; assembly: GCA_017546085.1. Taxonomy (GTDB): domain Bacteria; phylum Pseudomonadota; class Alphaproteobacteria; order Rs-D84; family Rs-D84; genus Enterousia. The sequence continues at coordinate 1,670 of JAFYXQ010000039.1, forward strand.
TATAAAAAAACCGGAAATACCGATGTTTTTTTATTAAACGTACAAAAATAAAATTGTTTATAAAAAAACACCGGTGTTTACCGGCGTTTTTTATATGTTATCAACAATTATTATTTAACTGTTGTTGTGGCATTACGATTCCATTTCCAAACTTCTTCGCCAGAACCCTGAACCAATGGACGTTCTTTGCCATAAGAGATAGTAGAAATACGTTTTGCATCAATACCATCGTTTACGATAACTTCTTTTGCTGCGTTTGCACGACGTGCACCCAAAGCCAAGTTGTATTCAGTAGAACCACGTTCGTCGCAGTTACCTGCAATTTGGATTTTTACACCTTCATGGTTTTTCATATACAATGCTTGACCCAACAGATTGTTTTTGGCTTCCTTGGAAATTTCTGCAGAATTAAAGCCAAAGAAAACACGTTGATCGTTCAAGTCTGCTGGTTCTACGATTGAACCACCACATGCAGCCAGCAAGCCAGCAACGCCTGCCAACAAAGCAAAGTTTTTAATTTTCATGAAAATACTCCCTTGAGTTTTTGTTGCTCGTGCACTATTGTATAATGAAATCTATCTAAAATCAAGGAAAAATACAGATGGCATATAATTCATTACGCGATTTAGATTTAGCGGGTGTGCGTTGGGAATTAACAGATATTCCAATAACATCTATGCGGAAAGTTGAAGATAAAGCTATAGAACGTCCGTCGCGACCTGATGCGGCGGCTGTTATTGCAGAAATGGGTCGTGTTACGACATCTGTTGTGCCACCTGTGGCGCCGGTTCAGACAATTTCTGTTGAAACTGTTCGCGCAATGGCATCACGTCCATCAGATATTAATGCATTAAACCGTATGATTAGCGAATTTAATCATCCGTTGCGTGGTGGCGCAACAAATACAGTTTTGCCACACGTGGGGCAGGGGGGGCTGTTGATTGTTACTGATATGCCATCATCTGACGATGATGCAACGGGTAGTATTTTATCGGGCGCAGCCGGTGAATTAATGGATAAAATGTTGGCTGCGATTGGTTTATCGCGCGATTGTGTATCTATTGTGCCAATGATTTTTTGGCGCACCCCTGGTGGTCGAACACCGTCCCGCACAGAATTAGATTTATCGCGCCCATTTGTGGACAAGGTTATTGATATTGCGTCTCCACGCGTAATATTAACGCTTGGTACATTGCCTGCAGAAGAAATTGCAAACATCAACATTGGCAAATCCCACGGTGTTTCTGTAACGCTTGAATCAGGTGCAATATTGGTACCGATTTATCATCCAAATTATTTGATGTTAAAGCCCGCTGCCAAACGTGATGTATGGACGGCACTACAAAATGTACAAAATATCTTGAAAAGTGCCGAATAATAGTTAATAATTTGCGGTATATTAACAAAGGAGCCTACAATTAAACCTTCAAATAATCGTGATAATCGTCGCGACACAGGTCCGCGTATGAACAATAAAATCTTCGCAAAAAGCGTTCAGGTAATCAGCAGCACTGGTCAAAATCTTGGTGTTATGCCAACAGCTCAGGCATTACAGTTGGCAATGGATGACGGGTTGGATTTAGTTGAAATGAATGCAAATGGCCCGGTGCCAATTACCAAAATAATGGATTATGGTAAATTTAAATACGAACAGAAAAAACGCGCGTCAGAGGCTCGTAAGAATCAAAAAACCACAGAAATGAAAGAAGTCTGGGTTAAGCCTTTTATCGAAGAAAACGATTTAAATATCAAGATGAAAAAGGCATTGGAATTTTTATCAGATGGTAACAAGGTAAAGATTTCTGTCATGACCAAGGGTAACAAACGTGTTCTTGCACGTGGCAAGGATGCTGTTCCAGAATTATTTGCACGTATTGTTGAAATTGTTGGGGATAGGGGGACGTTGGAATCAAAGTCAAAACCTGACGAACGCACAAAATCAATAATTATTGCACCAGCAAAATAAAAAACCGCCAAACGGCGGTTTTTTCAAGGCAGATTTTGTGCTTGATTTTACTATTTGATATTTTGTTTTTATTGGGTATAATACACATGCACTGGGGGATTCCTGGTGTGAGGCATACAAACCTCTTTCAACTTGTCTGGTAAGACACAAAAATACCTCCAACCACAGGTTGGAGGGCTGTGATATAATTAAATAAACAGCGCTATTTGTTGAATAGTTTGTATCCTCCAACCGCTTTTGAATTCGAATGCGGTTTTTTTATTTTTTTATCAAACAAGGGGGATATTATGTCCGCACGATATATACCATACGAGATGCAGACCAGACCAACAAGAAACAGCGTGATAGAGGCGTTAATCGAAACGCAGATTGAATTATCAAAAATATTAAAACGATTGGACGTAATTGTTAAACGTGAATGTGCACATATAAGGAAGAAAAACAAAATAGAACCCAAATAAAAACGCCCCAAACGGGGTGTTTTTTATTTATGGTGCCGGTGATAGGACTTGAACCTACGACCCCCTCATTACGAATGAGATGCTCTACCAGCTGAGCTACACCGGCATAACACGTGGGACTATAAAACATTATCTGAATAATTTCCACATTTTTTTATTCATAACGCAGACTATCTATCGGATTTAATTTTGCCGCCTTCATAGCAGGCATAACACCTGATGACAATCCGACGATTACCGCAACAGATACCGACAATATAACAGGCCATATACTGAATGGTACAATATATCCTAAGACAAATCGACCAACCCCCTGTGATAATCCGACACCAATGATTAATCCGATCATTGAACCAATAAATGAAATCAAAACAGATTCTGACAAGAATTGAATTATTATCATACGTTCACGCGCACCAATGGCCTTGCGAATACCGATTTCGCGTGTACGTTCTGCAACAGATACCAACATCATATTCATAATACCAATCGCGCCAACCAATAACGAAACAGCTGCAATTGCAATCAATAACAACTTCATATACCCTGTTACAGTCTGCATTGTTTCCATAATTTGCTTCATATCCATAATTTGAAAGTCATCAGCAGCATCTTCTTTTAATCTATGACGTTGACGAAGTAGTGCTGTTAACTGCTCTATCGCAAGATTGTTATCTGATTCTGCAAATAATTTCATTGCAATCATATTTACTGAATTTGGAAAACGTGATCCTTGCAATCGTTTCTTTAACGTTGTTATTGGAATAATCACCATATCGTCCTGACTACCCATAGCGGATTCGCCCTTGGCCTTGGTTACACCTATAACCACAAAAGGTGTATTTTGAATACGTATAACTTCACCTACTGGATTTTTAGGTAACCCTAATTCTTCTGCGGTTTCAGGACCAATAACCGCGTATGTTGATGCGTTTCGAACTGCCGCCATATCAAAGAAGGTACCATATTCAATTTCAACATTTTGAACGGTTGTATATTCAGGATAAACACCAACCATTGATGTGCCCCAGTTTTTGTTCCCGTATATAACCTGGGCAGAACCATTTTGAACAGGGGTTACAGCCATAACATCAGGTAATTTACCAATAAATTCTGCATCTTGGATTGTCAATGTGTTGCGATTTCCTGTTCTAACACCCGCCTGTTGTGCAGCACCTGCGCGTATCATTATTGTATTTGTTCCCAACGATGAAAATTGGTCTGTAATTTGTTTCTGCACAGTTTCGCCAACTGCAACCATTATAACCACTGCCATAACGCCAATAATTATACCCAACACAGTCAGAAAAGAACGTATCTTATTCCCGCTAATTGATAGCCACGATTCTTTTAAAATATCATTGAATGTCATGTTTGCTTTCCTTGGTTATAAATTTTTATCATCGCGTGGAATTGGGCCGTCGTAATTTATATGACCATCACGAATATGGATTAGTCTGTCTGCATAACGCGCGATATCAAATTCGTGTGTTATCATTACAATTGTTATACCCATATCGCGATTTAGTTCCTGAAAGAATCTAAGGATTTCATTTCCCATTTTACTGTCCAACGCACCGGTTGGTTCGTCTGCTAGTATCAGTTTTGGATTACCGGCCAGTGCACGTGCGATTGCAACACGCTGCTTCATACCGCCAGAAAGTTGTGTGGGCAAATATGTTTCAAACTTTTCCAATCCAACACGGCGCAACATTTCACGCGCACGACTGATGCGTTCGTCCATTGGCAGTCCGCGATACATCAATGGCAACATTACGTTATCAAGTACACTACGTTTAGGCAGTAAATTAAACTGCTGAAAGACAAATCCGATATATTCGTTACGAACAATAGCCAATTCATCGGCCGTCATACCTGTTACATCCTGACCGTATAATTCATAAACACCACTAGTTGGTGTGTCTAGCGCACCAATAATGTTCATACATGTTGATTTGCCCGAACCGGATGGACCCATAATTGCAACGAATTCACCGGCACGAACAGTAAAATTAATATCGAACAAAACCTGCTGTTCACCACCAACTTCGAGAGGAAAGCTTTTATTTATTCCCTGTAATGATATTATTATTTCAGACGATTTCTTTTTCATGTTCTCTCTCTTACTACATTGATGTTATTATATCATGCAAACATAGGTTTGTTTATAAAAAAACCGGCGATGCCGGTGTTTTTTTATTCTTCATATGGGTTATCTGATTTTTCATATTCAATAACAATCGGCAAATGTTCCCATTTTAATGCCGTTGCCAGTCCACGACGTAAATATCGTGTATAAGATTCAGGAATATCAGATGCCCCACCAACATTTATTGTTATACGCATTGGATGACGACCTGTCTGACGTGCAAATTTTATCTTCATCGGGCGTTTTAGTCTTGATAAAGGTGGTTGACGGTCTGCGACTAATTTTTCAACAATTCTGTTAATCAGACTTGTTGGTGCCTGGGCCATCGAAATATCCCATTGTTCATAAATTCTGCGGAACATATTTTGAACCCCAGTACCTGTTTCTGCTGATACCGCCAATATCATAGGTTTTATAATCTGGTGGAAAGAATTTGAAAATTGATGTTTTAATTTTAGTAATTTTTCATCGCGAATTTCAGGTTCGACCAGGTCCCATTTATTTAATGCAACACATAAAATCTTACCCGCATTATAAACACGTGCCGCAATCCCCAGTGCCTGATTTTCAATATTGCGTGTGGCATCAACCATCAGGATTATAACATCCGCCTTGTCAATAGCGTCCAGGGATTTTAGCGCAGACAATGTTTCAACATCATCTGTTACACCTGCCTTGCGACGAAGACCTGCTGTATCCATTAATACTATATCGCGGCCATAAAACTTGGTTGGGATTTTTACAGTATCGCGTGTAACCCCAGGTGCGTCCATTACAATCTGGCGTTGCTGCCCCAGTACACGATTTACAAATGTTGATTTACCAACATTTGGTTGACCCAATATTGCGATTTTTATCCGCCTATCTTCCGTATCTGTTGGTTGTACAGGTTCTGTTGTATCAATACCTGAAATTTTATCCAAAAAATCATATATATTATCAAAACCACGTTTATGTTCTGCAGATACCAAGACCGGTTCCCCGAAACCCAATTTGTAAAAATCATGAACATTGGATAGGCGTTTTTCCGATTCGCTTTTGTTTACCAATAACAGTACTGGCGCACGTGTTTTACGACGTACCAATTTTGCCCAATCTATATCTTCGGATGTCAGGCCAACACGCCCGTCAACAACAAACAATATCGCATCAGAATTAGAAACTGCGTCAATTGCCATATTTGTCGAATCCAAGGCAATACCGCTGCGCGCATTTTCCAGCCCTGCTGTATCGTACAGTGTATATGGACGGTTACGAAATGTCCCTGATATAGTATCGCGTGTAACGCCAGGTCTATCATGAACCAATGCATCACGTGTCCCTGTTAACGCGTTAAATAATGTCGATTTACCCGTATTTGGGCGACCTGCAATTGTTACTTTTATCATGTCTTTTTTCCATTGATTTTTTTTAATTATATAGCAAAATTATAAATAATCAAATCAAGGGTGGAAATATGAAGAAAAAAATCAAAACTGCGTTTAATCGCTTAAAAAACCTTATTATTAATCCCAGACGTTATTTTACAAAAATTGTTGCTGATGGAAATATGGAAGAATCCATGTTAAAGGCGTTTTTATACGGTTTAATGGGCGGATGTCTTGTTTTATTAATTAAATTAATCGGTGGTGCATCAATTACACTTGGGGCGATATTTACAGCAATTATCGTTGTTCCTGTATTGGCGGTCGCATTGTTGTTTGTTTTTGGTGGTTTAATGATGTTGGTTTCAGAAATAACAGGTGGCGAACGCGACTGGGAAATCGCGATTAAGGGATTGGCATCAATATTTTTTATTTATCCTGTGATATTGGTTTTAAATGCATTGGCATTTAATTGTACATCGATGTGGGTAATCAGTTTGATGGTTGATGCATACATTTTGTTTTTATTCTATAATATTTCTGTATATTGCATGCGTGGCAAGCGCGGAAATGTTGCAATTGTAATCGGAATCTTGGCTTTATTTATGGTAACGGTTTATGCCACAGATTATCGTTTTGGTTGGTTTATGTTGAAAAATACAGGCGCAACATTGGCATGTCTGATTTAAAAAATCCCCAAATGGGGATTTTTTTTATTTTCTATTTTTTCTAAATTCGTCTAATGATACAACGCGGCCAGGATCTGGGACTGTATCTGGTTTTTCTTCCAATGGTAATTCCATATCGTTATCAGCAGATGTTTGTTGCGATTTATTTTGGAAAGACAGCATAAAATCAACAGATGGGTCTTTGAATTCAACCAGTGCAGAAAAAGGAACGCGAATAAAGAATGGTCGTCCATCAAATGTCAGTTGTACGCCAAATTCTTTGTCTGATACATGCAGATTGTTATAAGAATATTGTAACACAATTGTCATAATATCAGGGTATCTGATACGTAAAAAGTCAGGTAAAACAACCCCGTTGTCGCGTGTACGAAATGTTATAAAAAAATGTGTCCCATCGCCCAGTCCATTAAACTGTGCGTGAACCAGTGCGTCTTTTACGACGGATTTTAATGCGTTATCTAATAATGTTTGATAATCTATGCGTGCCATATCTTTCACCCCTGTGATACTATATTATTTATTTCCCCATTTTGGCAAGTAACAATTATACTATCAGGAACATTTGCAAAAATTTCGATATCTAATCCTGTTGCCCAAACCTGTGCATCTGCATCACCCAGTTCTTGGAACATTTTTTTTCGTGCGTTCATATCGAGGTGTGCCACCGCCTCATCTAACAATATTAACGGACGATGTTTTGTCTTTGTGTGTAGTAATTTCGCATGCGCCAAAATCAATTCAATTAAAACAGTTTTTTGCTGTCCAGTGCTAGTTAATTGTGCTGGCAGTTTTAATTTTTTATTAAAAACACCAAAATCGGACTTATGTGCACCGTCCAGTATCATTTTGTCCCCAATCAGCAAACGATTATTTTTCAGGTATTCAATATATGAACGTTCAGCGTCGCCGGCTGTTGAGCCGTCTATCAACATTTTTTCAAGCATTCCTGAAACAGACACTGCGCAATTTTGTAGGAAGTAATTAATGTTTCCTGCATATTCAATTCGTGCCGCGGCAATTGCAACGGCAACACCTGCGATCTGTGTATCAATTGCGTCAACCCAGTTTTTATCCGCACCATTTTTTAATGCGTATGTACGTTCGCTTAACAGTTTTGATAAACGTGCAGTTCGTCCAGAATGTGATGCGTCAAACGCAGATATTAACCTGTCAAAAAATGTACGGCGTTCCGATGCGCTATCAATAAACAGTCTATCTTCGCGTGGTGTAATCCAAACCATTCGCAGCACATTTGATAATTCGGATAGTGTTGCGTTTTCACCATCGATTTTTGCACGCCGATTTGTGTCGCCACTATTAAATTGGATAGACACACTTGTATCGTCGTTTAGTTCCGCAAATACAGAAAAGCCGCCATTTCCATCAAAACGTGCAATGTCGCCCATCGCCGCCCCACGCATACCACGATCGCCAGACAGCATCGATACTGCTTCTAATATTGCGGTTTTCCCTGCACCATTTGGTCCGACTATAATAATATTTCTGTGTCCGTGTGTCAGAACGCGTCCCATATGATGATTACGAAAATCTGTGATAGTCAAAGTATTTATCATACCCGCAATACTACAATAATCCCGCCCAACCTGCAAGAAAAGAAATGTTTATAGAATAGGTAAAACGCGTGCTTGGGTTATGAATATTAAATAAAAAAATTCCCACATGGGGAATTTTTATAGTGGAGGCCTGGGTCGGAATCGAACCGGCATCCAAGGATTTGCAGTCCTCTGCATAACCACTCTGCCACCAGGCCTAAACAGCAGGTGTATCTTAAGCAAAAAATAATTGTATTTCAACAGAAAAATTAGTATCATTACAAATAAGTTTTAATAGAGAGAATGTTTCGATGAAAAAAATATCTTTTTTTGCGTTGTTTGCACTGCCTTTTTCTGCATTTGGTGCGATTGATGATTGTATGACACGCAATTCTGTGCCTGACGAAAAGTTAAGCTTAGTTCAGGTTATTGACCTTGGTTTATGTCGCAATCCACAAACAAGCGCATCTTATTTGGCGTATGAATCAGCGCGTCTGTCCAAAAATATGGGGTATGCAGATTATTTACCAAGTCTTAGTGCATCTGCGTCTGCATCAATTCCATATAGAAATCAGGAATGGGGTGATTGGTCATATGGTGCATCCGTTTCTGCATCATATTTGATATTTGATTTTGGTAAACGTTTGGCGGATTTAAACCAAGCAACTGCATCATGGCGTGCTGCTGGTTTTGATTACGACGAATCTGTTCAGAATTATATATATTCAATAATTGGTTCTTATTATTCGTTGTTAAAAACAGATGCAGATGTAAAATCTGCTGAAATGTTACGCAGTGTTGCAAGAACTGCGCGTGATACCGCTCAGAAAAAATTCAAGGCAGGTGTTGTAGCCAAGGCAGATGTATTAAAGGCTGACACAACGCTGGCATCGCGTGAATTGGAATTGGAACGTGCGAAAAACAATCGTGAAATTGCCAAGGGAACGTTGTTAAGCAAATTATCATTTTCTGCCAGCGAGAATATTGAAATTCAGGATATGCCATCCCAAATTGGTCAGCAGGACGAAGAAAAATCACTAGATGAACTTTTCGAGCAGGCGCAAAAAACACGTCCTGATTTATTACGTGCCACCGCGAACAAGGATGCGGCTTGGCATCGCCGTAATAGTATTTTCTTGGGTAATTTGCCATCTATATCTGCATCTGGTTCTGTTTCATGGAATGATACACCATCAGAAACATTTGGTGCGGGTAACGATAAAATTAGTGGCAGTATTGGGGTTCGTGCATCTATGCCATTATTTGCTGGGTTTGCGAACCTATATAATGCACGTGCAGCTCAGGCGAACTATGAACGTGCAATTGAAACGGAACGCAGTACTCAAGATAACGCAACATTGGATATTTATACCGCGTACCATAATTATAAAACGGCCAAAACTGTTTTGAATCAAACTGAAACATTATTGACGTCTGCCACAGAAAGTGAACGCGTAACTGCCAATATGTACAAGGTTGGACGTGCAACAATGCTTGATTGGCAAACCGCGCAATCAGAACTGGTTGATGCAGAAAAACAAAATAATGCGGCAAAATATGATTTGTATGTAAAACGTGCGGCGGTTGCGCTGGCGATTGGCGATATCAAGGCAGAATTAACCAAGGAAGCAGAAAATGAAGAAAACTAATAATAAAAAGGTAACAAAGGTTCAAGATATGCCGAAGACAACTGAAAAACACGCATCTGTTATGGGGCGCTTCTTTCGCTTTGTATGGCGCAAGAAATGGTGGATTATATTGATTGCTGCTGTGTTGGTGGGGGTTAAATTATTTTTTGGTGCACACACAGAAAAGAAACATGATTTTGCAACAATAAATATTTCACGTGGTGATTTGCGTCAGGTGGTCAGTGCAACTGGTGAAATACAACCGGTCAATACGGTTAATGTTGGTTCACAGGTATCGGGTACGATTGATAATCTGTATGTTGATTTTAATACCAAGGTTAAAAAGGGGGATATTTTACTAACGATTGAACCGTCGGTATTACAGGCAACTGTTGATGAATCCAAGGCATCGCTTGATAGTGCGATTTCACAGCGAAATTTTGCAAAAAGCGAATATGAACGTAACAAAATGTTATTTGCGGACGGGATTATTCCGCGTGCAGAATTGGAACAGTCGCAAACACAATATGAACAATCAGAACAATCTGTAAATCGTATGCAGTCGCAATATGAACGTGCGGTAACGAATTTAGGTTATGCAACAATTATTTCGCCTGTGGATGGAACGGTAATCTCGCGCAAGGTTGATGTTGGTCAAACGGTTGCTGCATCGTTTCAAACCCCAGACTTGTTTGAAATCGCCGAAGATTTAACAAAAATGCAAATTGAAACCGCGGTATCAGAAGCAGATATCGGCGTAATCAAGGAAGGTCAACATGTAACATTTACCGTGGACGCATATCCAACAGAAACATTTAATGGCATTGTTCGTCAGATAAGATTGTCTCCAACTACGACATCGAACGTTGTTGTTTATACTGTTGTTATTGATGTTGATAATACGGATTTGCGTTTGATGCCAGGAATGACAGCCTTTGTTACAATTATTATTTCTGAACGTGATAACGTGTGGAAGGCTGCCAATGCGGCATTCTTGGTGCGTAATTATAACAATATTATCGAAGATGCAAATGGTGCAAGCCCTGCAACGCATTTGATAGTTTTACGTGAAGGTAACATTATCATAATCCCATATGCCAAGGGATTGTCAACCGCCACAGAAACAGAAATTATGTCTAACGAATTACAGGTTGGTGATAAAATCATTGTTGGCAAGATTGGTGCGACGTCTGCAAAAACATCGGAACCGTCGCGTGGTAATCCAATGCGTGGTCCGCGCATGTAATTTAATCCCCCATTTGGGGGATTTTAATTTCTGTTTTCTATATAAAATTTCTTGTCATCCTGCCCAAATTATCATTCCATCCTTTTTTGTTATCCTCCCCCTGTCATTCCTGCCCCCCCTTGTTTATCATCTCACCTTATTTTATTATCCTAGTTTTTTGTCATCCCTGCGCAGGCAGGGATAGGGGGGTAAAATCTAATTTTTTTTGTTTCCCGTTTGCCCAAAAACAGGGGCAGGAATTTTATATTCGTTTTACATTTCAGATTTTTAATGATAAAATGCAATTTGAATCCATAGGGATATGGGTTCGGGGCTGTGGTGGCCCACTTCATCCGGTACAAAATCAAACCATGTCGTAAATCCGATATGGTTCCTGTGGTTTTGTGCTGTTATTTATCCCTGACTGTAATAGGTCGGGGGGCTGTTCGTTATACAACAGGGCTAAACCCAAAAGCGACAGAATCAATGATGAAGTGATTACCAACTCCCCGACCGCTTAAGAATCCCTTGGCGGTTTTATTTTTTTACACAGGGGATGATATAAATGAAAAGAATTATTTTTACGACGTTAATTTGTACGGCGCCAATATTTGCAAACGCAACGGATATGTGCGCGCGTGATAATGTTATGGTTCTGGCGTTTGACCCACAGGTCGCAGGAACAAATGGCGGCAACA
>JAFYXQ010000040.1 GCA_017546085.1 Alphaproteobacteria bacterium
ACTGCGGTTCGCACACAATTGACAAAATTATGTACCCCAACATCTGGCGACAAGGTGTATCCATACGGTTGTCGCAGTATGACAAGAGAAGGATTGAAAGAAGAATTGGAAAAATACAAATCGCGTTATTGCAGTGTCGAAGATGTTCGTGGCGAAGACGGACTTAAAATTAGCGACAAGATAAACGAAATGATCGCTGATTTAGATGAAGAAATGGAAGAAATGTTTGACGAAGAATGTGCCGCATTGGGTGGATATTGGATTTATGCTAATGACGAAGGCAAATTGTTTACCATTGAAGGCAAGACAGATTTTCCGTTGTTAAACGAATTTTATAATGAACTGTTCGCGGGTCAGCAGCCGTCAAAACAAGGTAACGGTGAATGGTCAGATGATTTTGGTGGAATTTATGGTGTTTGTTTAGAAAATACGACAATGGTTCGTTGCGAAATGTATAATGATGCTGAATTTGCAACCAAAGATGGCAAGAAATATGCAAATTATAATGTTCAGAAGGATGAATGTGAATTTACCGACGAATGGTATAAACGTCAGTGTACAGTAATGGGTGGCGTGTACGAGAATGGTGTTTGCTATACCCAGCCAAACAAAACTTAATAGTAAGGATAATATAAGATATTTTGACCCGAATTCCTGAAACGGATACGAAACTTAGCAGTCGCGCAACCATATTAAGGATTCGTTATGAAGAATGTTTTTTTGATTGTGTTTTGCGCATTTGCTGTATTTGTTTCAGGAAATGTTTATGGGATTATTACTTATGACAGTAATACATTAAACGGCAGTTATCATGTGGACAATGACGGGAATTCTGGTACACCATTTATTGTTGCCGGAGGAACTGGTAGTAATGCGCCACGTGGTACCTGGGATGATGAGAAAGGGGCTGTTATTATTGCGTCCGTAAAAATCACCGAAAATGGCGCGCGTTTGTGTACGATACAGGCACAATGTGCAAATGAAAACAAAAAAAGGAAAAGTTGGACAACATATCATTACCCAGAGGGTGGTAAGGAAGGCACTAAACTTAGTAGATGTTATACGTTTTGTAAAGATGGGTATACTGCGGTGGATAGTGAATGTAAAAAGATAGAAACATTAAAAGGGTTTGAATGTCAAACGGTTGATGATGTGAAATCTAAAATGATTAACAATATTAGAATGAATCAATCCGACGGTAGTAATATAGAGCCGTGGATAGCCGGTTTTAATTCGTGGTACATAGACGTTGGTGATGATGTCATGGAAAGGGATATTTTGTTGGGTGTCGTAGAATTTGTACCACATGGTGTTATTGCAGCCCCCATTTATTTGCGCTGTGATCGTGAGGGGTATTCTGATATGAAGTCTTTTATAGAAAAACTCCATATCGCAACAAGTGATGCGAATCAATACACATTGCTGTGTATGCCGGGATATAAGGCGATAAATGCATCTAACAAAAAAGCCGGGTGTGAACCAATTGACCCAACGTTTGCAAAGTGTGATTTGTCTAAGTTGCCGGTGTGTGGTGGAATTGATGAAACAAAGATGGACAAAAATAATCATGTTTGGATGATAGGTGATGTTGCGTTTGGGTGCAGGGATTTTCGTTGCAAGGAGGAAAATTATGGTTTTGTTGCCCCCGGCAATCTGGAATGTAAACTATGTGCCGACGAAGATGGCAGTCCGCGTTTTGGAATTGATAATAATGGCGTTTGTCATGAATGTAAAACAGGCACTGTTTTTGATAATTCGAAAAAAGAATGTGTGAATGCCACACCATATTCAAAAACAGATATGGTTTATGGCAAGGGTAAGGAAAAAAACAGCGAAGGTATTAAGGGGGAGTCTTTGACCAATCAATGTTGGTATTATTTTGTTCCCTCTGAATATCACGCGTGTGTTGCCTGTGGCATTGGATATGAATTACAAAACAATAAATGTGTCAAAAAAACAACAGAATAATATACTGATTAAATAAAAAAAATCCCCAATTTGGGGATTTTTTAATCAATTCCGTTTAGTGTTTTTAATAATTTGTAAACAATTTCACGTTGTTTGTCATTCGGTAATTTCCAGTACATGTTTAGTAACTGTAACGATTCATTCTTGGCCAATGGGTCATCTATTCCGCGATCGGTTAATCTGTTCTTGGGTAATTTGCCATTTCGTGGTTCATGGTCAATATACCCCGGCAAGCCAGAGAAGAAAAATGCAATTGGTATTTCAAGCGCAACACTTAGTTCAAATAAACGCGATGCGGATATACGATTGCCCGCAGTTTCATATTTTTGAATTTGCTGAAATGTTACACCGCATATTTTTGATAAATCTTTTTGGGACATTCCCATCATTATGCGACGTAGTTGCATGCGTTGACCAATATGCGCGTCAATCGATGTTGTATTTAATGCTTTGCCACTCATATTTTTCCTCTATTAAGATATTTTTCCGGTCTTTGGGTTTTATACTATTTTTCTTTTGATTTTGCAAATAAAAAACTGTAATAATTATCTTGCTAAATTTAAACGGAAAGGACGAAAAATATGAAAAAACCATTGGTTCTATGTATCTTGGACGGTATCGGGATAAATACAAATTTAACTAATAATGCGGTCGCGCGGGCAAGGACCCCATTTATGGATAGTTTGTTTGAAAAATATCCGCATTCAGAAATTAATGCAAGTGGAACGTTTGTTGGATTGCCGGATGGAACAATGGGTAATTCAGAGGTGGGACATATTACAATTGGTTCAGGACGGGTTGTTAATCAATTCCTGCGAAGGTTTCAAATCGAAGATTGGAATAAAAATGAAAATTTGAATGACTTTATCGCATCAGTCAAAGAAAAAAATGGAATTGTGCATGTCGCTGGATTAATGTCTGATGGTCGGGTGCATTCCAATGTCGAAGATATTATTACAATTGTACAGTATGTAATTAATTCTGGGTTGCGTGTATGTATCCATTTTATTGCTGATGGTCGTGATACGTTGCCACAATCGGCACCACAGTATGTCAAACTGATTCAGGAAAAATTAAGCAACGCATTGTCTGATGGACGTGTGTTTTGGGGTACTGTAAATGGACGTTATTATGCCATGGATAGAAATCAAAACATGGATCGTACAGAATTGGCGGTTGAAGCAATCGCAAACGCAACTGCTGAATATCATGCTGATACAATTGAAGATGCAATTAACAATGCATATGCGCGGGGCGAAACAGATGAATTTATTAAGCCAACTGTAATAAAAGGTGATGTAAAAATTACGCCAAATGACGGGTTTTTATTTGGTAATTATCGCAGCGATAGAGCGCGTCAAATAATGCGTGAAATATATAAAACAGGTGCAAGTGTTTTATGTTTTTCTCAATACGGTGAAGGGTTGAATGAAATATGCCCTGCACTGCTCGAAGATGAAACGATTTCTAATACACTTGGTGATGTTTTGGCGAAGAATAATTTGTCGCAATTACGTATTGCAGAAACAGAAAAATACAATCATGTTACTTATTTCTTTGATGCAGAACGAAATGTTGATTTCAAAGATGAAAAAAAAGTATTAATCCCATCGCCAGATGTTGCTACATTTGATTTAAAACCTGAAATGTCTGCAACTGAAATCACAGATAAATTATTACCGATGTTGGGCGATTTTGATGTCGTGATATTAAATTACGCAAATGGTGATATGGTGGGACATACAGGTAATATAGATGCTGCGATTTGTGCAGTCGAAACGTTAGATAAGCAGTTGTCGCGGTTGGTGCCTGCGGTATTGGAATTGGGTGGGACTGTATTAATAACTGCCGACCATGGTAACGCAGAAAAAATGTGGGATGATGAAAATAATTTACCATGGACGGCGCATACCACAAATCCTGTAAATTTGTTGGTGGTAAGTAATGATATTACACATGTAGAAAATGGCGGTTTATCTGATGTCGCACCAACAATGTTGAAAATATTAGGAATAAAACAACCCAGTGAGATGACGGGGCATAGTTTGGTTTAAAAAAATCCCGCGTTTTGCGGGATTTCTTAATGATAAGCTGCGTAGTTATTGTTTTTTTCTGCGTAATGCAAAAAAATCACGTAACATTTTAGCAGATTGGTCCGCGTATTCATGCATCTGATGGACATTTGGTTTCCATAAATGTTTATCTGTATCATAAATCTTGGAATTAGATGTTATCCCACCGCCCTTCTCGTCTGGTGCTGCAAAGAATACGTTATTCATTCGGGCAAATGATATTGCAGTTGCACACATTGCGCAGGGTTCAAGCGATACATAAATATCGCATCCATCAAGGAATTTTGTCCCCAGTTTTTTGCATGCGCGATTAATAGCAACAATTTCTGCGTGCAGTGTTGGGTTTTTGCGTTTTTGTACCTGATTTTCACCACGTGCAATAATTTTTCCATCGCGAACAATCACTGCGCCAATTGGCACATCATCGTGTTCAAATGCGCGTTTTGCGCAAACAAGTGCTTGATTCATGAATTTCATGCTTTATACTTTATATTATGGATTCAAAATTGCAAATTATTTCTGGGGTATATCGTGGGCGCAAATTGCGTCTGCCACCTGATGCGCGCCCAACACAAAATCGTGCGCGAATTGCATTGTTTAATATGTTGGAATCAGGGTTGATTGATATTGATAATATTTCTGTGTGGGATGCCTTTGCAGGCAGCGGGGCCTTTGGTTTTGAATGTTTGTCCCGATACCCAGATGCGTCGGTTGTGTTTACAGATACATCAGCAACGTCGATAAAAACTGTACGTGATAATTTAAATAGTTTGGATGTTGGTTCGCGTGCATCGGTGTTTCAGGCTGATGCAATTGGGGGAATATCCCGATACGGCAAAACGGCAAATCTTGTTTTTGTAGATGCCCCGTATTCAATGCATGAATTGGGTAATGCATTTGTTGATAAATTATCAAAAGTGGTATCAAGTGGCGCACTTGTTATCTGGGAACAGGAAGTCGGGCATGAATATTCACCTGATGATAAAATGTGGGATATTTTGCGAGACAAACGATACGGTCGTGCAAGATTTTTAATTCTGCGCAAGATTTAGTTAAAAATACTTGATTTTTATCAGATTTTATATAATAATGTTGCGCGCGCAGCACCCTTGGAGGCTGCCGAACACTAACAAAATTATAACAAAATGCTATAAAAAGGATAAAAAATGGCAATTAATGTAAACGCAGAAATTCGCAACGTTGCTGGCAAGGGGGCCGCACGTAGCATTCGCAATAATAAAAATATCCCCGCTGTTATTTATGGTGAAAAGAAATCACCTGTTGCGATTGAATTAAATGGTCGTGAATTTGAAATGTTGTTAAAAACACCAGGTTTGCGCACAAAATTATTCCAAATCAAAACAAGCGAAGGTACAGAAGATGCAATGTTGATGGATATTCAATATCATCCTGTAACTGATGCGGCAATTCATGTAGATTTTAAACGTATTGATGTTAAGAAACCTGTTAACGTTGTTGTTCCAGTGGAAGTTATTAATGCTGAAATTTCAAAGGGTTTGAAATTGGGTGGAACATTAAACTTTGCTGTACGTAAGGTTGCTTTGCGTGGTTTGGTTGATGTTATACCTGAAAAAATCGTTATTGATTTGGCAAAACTGACAATCGGCGACGTTGTTCATGGTACAGATTTGATTTTGCCAAACGGTGTTGAATTGGGCTTGCATCAGGCTGAATTGGCTTTTGCGATTATTGGTGGTAAAATGCCAATGGAAGAAGATGAAAAAGCCAAGGCAGCAGCAATGGCTGCAACGGCTGCAAAAAAATAATTTTTTGCAATTTGATTCAAAGACGTTCGTTAAGGACGTCTTTTTTTTGTATTCCTTGCTTTTTTTGTGATATACATTATAATGTCGGTGCGAAAAAAGGAGTTTTTGTATGTGGACAACAATTGCGATTATTGCTGTGATGGTGTTGTATTTTATTGCATTATACAATGGGTTGATTGCGCGTAGAAATCAAGTGCGTGAAGCGTGGGCAACGGTGGATACGCAATTAAAACGCAGGTATGATTTAATCCCAAATTTAATAGAAACTGTGCGTGGGGCCGCAAAGCATGAAAAAGAAACGTTGGATGCGGTAACACAGGCGCGTAATGCGGCGATGGCTGCAAACGGTCCTGCGGATGCAGATGCACAGAATAAATTGACAGAAACCTTAAAAAGCTTGTTTGCGGTGGCTGAAAATTACCCCGACTTGAAGGCAAATCAAAATTACCTTGAACTGCAACGAGAATTAGCAGATACAGAGAATAAAATTCAGGCAACGCGTCAATTTTATAATACTGTCGTAATGGGCTTAAATAATCAAATCGAACAATTTCCTTCAAATATTGTTGCAAAAATGTTTAATATTGTTCCAGAAAAGATGTTTGAAATTGATGAAGTAGAAAAAGTTGTGCCAAAGGTTCAATTTTAAACAATAAAAAATCCGCCAACTGGCGGATTTTTTATTGTTTATTTTTTCCAAAATGCAAAACCGCGACGTGTGGATTTTTCTTCACGGTGTTTGCGTTCTTCGATTGCACGGCGACGTTCTGCGCGACGTTCTTGGAAGCGACGGGCAGATTCTTCGTCGCGTTGAATAACTGTTATTGTTGTTGCAGATAATTTGTCGTTACGTACTTCTTCTTCGAATTCAACAATGTCATTTTCATTCAAAAAGCGGATGCCTGCTGCCTTTAATGAACTTGAATGAACAAATACATCATCTGTGTTACCGTCTGCATTTGGTGTATCGGGTGTGATAAAACCAAAGCACTTTTTGCCATTATACCATTTTACTTTTCCTTGACGCATAATCCTATCCTTTCTTATGCTGTTATGGTTCTGCGAGACACTTTCAGAAACCTGATATAATTTTTACATTTTTATCAAAAATTTGCAAGGGGAATAAAAATCCCACCATTGGTGGGATTCGTTTTTATTTTTGTTCGCCGATATAGATACCCATATGATATGCAACGTCCAGCAGCGGTTCGTCCGCAGATACGTATGCGTTTGACGTCATTAAATCAGGAATTTTTGGGTCGCGAACGACGTCGCCACTTTCGATCATTTCTGATAATGGGATTGTTTTGCATTCGTCGTCAATTAATGCTGTCATCACATATGTTTCATTATTTTCAATTGCATTTAATGCACAGTCTGCAAATCGTGTGGCCAAAATTCTGTCGGTCGCAGTTGTGTCCCCTGCCCGTTGAATATGTTCAGGGAAAGCGGTGCGATTTAGTATGCCGGCAGCTGTTAATTTTCGGGATATCATATCTGCTGGGCGACCGGAATGACCGCGCAGGGATATGCCTTCTGATACAATGATAATACCATAGTCTGTTGGGGAATTCTTGACGTGTTTTACAAGCACATCGATATCAAATTTTATTTCGGGTATAATAATTGCGCGTGCGCCAATTGCGACACCGGCGTGCAGCGCAAGTTCGCCACAATCGCGTCCCATTGTTTGAACAACAAACCAGCGGTGATGGCTGCGTGCTGTTAACATCAGTTGATCGCAATATGATGTAAGTTGTTGAACTGCAGTGTTAAAACCGATGGTTTGTTGTGTAATTGGTATGTCCATATCGATTGTTTTGGGAATGCAGATTAACTGTAAATCGCGATAGATTTCACGATTTGCCCAGGCGAGTGATATGCTGCCGTTGCCACCAATTAAAATTAATGCATCTAGTTTTAATTCATCGAGTGATTTGTGTAATTGTTTGTTAAAATGTTTGATTTTGCCGATTTCTGCGGCGGTTTCAAAATTTAATGCGTTTGCACGTCCATTGTGTAAAAAACTGCCTGCTAAACGCGCGTTTTCAATTGGTAACAACAAATCATTTAATTTTATTACTGCGGGTGGTGTTACGCATAGTCCGTCTGTGCCGTCGAGTATCCCGTAAACATCCCATCCGCGCAGGGTTGCGCCCTGTAAAATTCGTTGGATTGCAGTGTTTAGTCCGCTGCAATCACCACCAGTTGTCATAATTCCAATTTTTTTCATGATTTTTCTTCCTTTTGTCTTTGATTATATCATAAATAAATTGACAAAGAAATATTATTTGCAATAATTTGTCCAAATGTAAGCTAATTTATCAAGTCAGGAGTTTTTTATGTCAGATGCGAATAACAAAAATGCAAATATGGGTAAGACCAAGCGTTCAACAGATGATTTAATTAATGATGCGTTGGCGCAACAAAATGACTGGCTTGAAAACCGCAGAACTTATACCCGTGGTTTTTTGAAATCGATGAACAAATTCGCAAAAACATCTGAAGAGGTAAAACAAGCAGCTGCTGTTGATAATAATAAACCGCTGGAAGTAAAAAATAAAAAATCTGGATTGCGTGCATATTGGTTCCCTATTATGTGTGCATTAATTGTTATTTTTATTGCAATTTGGGTTGCGTTTGTTCGGGTTTCTGTGCCATCGCGTATTATTATTGTGCCAAAGGTTGCAGAGCCAACTATTCAGCGCGTGCAGCAAATTACAGTTCCTGAATTCGATATTGTTAGAATTGAAAAAAGCGGCAAGATTATTATTGCAGGTCGTTGGTTGCCACATCAGAATATCTCAATTATGGTAAATGGTAAAATTATTGCGACTGAACGCACGAATGTATCAGGTGAATTTGTTTATTCGCCAATAAATCCATGGGATGCGGGAAATTATACTATTGCCCTGTTGGGGGATGAACCAGAAGTAAAATCTTCGGACAAGGTTTTTTTATATATTTCTGATGCTGGGGCAGATAATTCTGTGTCTTTGTTGATGACTAAAAATGGCAGTACGTTATTACAGGCGCCAACCGCGTTGCATGATGGGGATTTGTCGGTATCCAAGATAGATTATCTTGATACGGGGCGTATTGTTGTAAATGGGGACGGCATGCCTAGGTTGCGTGTGTCGTTATCCTTGAATGATAAATATTTGGGTTTTGCACGTGTGTCAGATCATCGTCATTTTGGTTTGGGGGCAGATGTGGACGAATTGCAATCAGGGCAGGAA
>JAFYXQ010000041.1 GCA_017546085.1 Alphaproteobacteria bacterium
AACCTTTTTACCGTCATTTAATTTCACGAAACGTCTATCATCCTTACATTCAGAATTAGTGTCGGACGCAGATTTCATCGTTTCATCTTTGCTGATACAGAAGTTCTTATTCGCATCGTCAACCAAGCTATACTTGTCTTGTTCTGCATATCTCAATACACCCATGGCATTGGCCGAATCTTTTACAGATTTTGTCGCAGCATCATTATTATAATTATCAAGTTTTATTGTAGATTCTGATAATCGAACGTATTTACATTTTGCTTTTTTGGCCGTGGTTGAGTTGTCGTTATCTGTGCTGCAGTAATATGTATCGGTATAATCGATAATGTTTACGTATCTGTCGCCATTACCTAAATCTTCTTGCTGTTCAAAATATCCGATAAGGCACCAGCCCGAATTTTTTTGCTCGCCAGATTTTTTACATTCCTGAATCAATAAATCTTCGCCACCGGTGGCGCCCATATTACCAACAATGCCGCCCGCAATCATGTTCATACCGGCGGACATTATCATGTCGCCACCAACCTTGCCCGAATATGCTGATGCCGCACCCAATGCCGCACCGCCGGCAAGTGCCTCTGCGGTGGCAATCATCTTCTTCTTGCCAAAGCCAAGCATGGAATCACTGCCGGGTTCTGATTCCGCCATAAAATTACCCGCCAAACCAGTAATCAATGCAGTTGTCGCGATTTTTAAGCCCGCATTCTGTTTTTGTTCCTTGTTCATCTGTGCCTTTACATCATCAATTGTAGGTTCCTTATCAGCAGGAACAAAAAAATCATCCGGCACAGGTAAATATGATGTATCCGGAAAATCAGAAATGTTACAACGAACACTGTCGCCAGCAGCCAAATATGCACGCACAAATGTTAAATCACTGTTATCAGGTGCGGCATTGGCAGCCCGCATTTCAATAACCGCAACACAGGTTTCTTCGCCACCCGCACGCGAACCAATGTTTGGACGCCCCCAGGTGAATTCACCATATGGATATAGTGATTGACAATATGCCTGACGATCCTGACTGTTTTGTGTTATCGCACCCGTTTCAGCAGCGGTGCCCGTTGGTAATGTCTGAACCGTTCCCGTATTCGTATTTTGTGAATACATATTTGCAGGACCATATGCCGTTGGTGATACAGCAATCGCCGCAGATGTTGATTGGGCAGAATTTTGGGCGCGTGATGTGTTTACCTGCTGATACCCCTGGGCATTACTGCGCGATGAATTCCCGACACGAATCCCCGCGTCTGATGCATACGGCAATGTTATCAACCCAAGAAATAAAAAATAAAAAACTGATTTTTTTTGCATAATGCCCCCCAATATAAACATAAAACACAACCGAATTAAACGGTTGTGTTTGTATTAGAACTGCAATCTTAACCTGACACCAACATCAACCATCCCAAGACGGCCACTTTCATACCAATTGGTATAGTGGAATACACTGTCATATGGTGCCTCATATTCGCCACCGGCGCCGTCACCCAACCATTCTATTTGAGATAAAACAATGCTGCCTGATGTTTTAACCTTGCCCAAGTTGGCATAACGAACAAAGAAATCCAATTTTATACCGCCATCCATTTCTGTGGTAACACCCCCTTCGAGCATGAATGCCAATTCTTCGGTTGTGCCACCATTATGGTACGCATAAATGTCGGAAATACCGGTCAATTGACCCGCATTGGCATATGCAGGATCCAAAACAGAATAGAATGTGTTGTCATAAACAACATAGTCCGCAATCGTGTTCAACGAAATACCAACACCAGCGCCAATATATGGGCGCAATGAACCGCCTGCTAAATACCCTGTAAAGGAATCAATGTTGTAATAAACATTTAACATGGTCGTATTCGCTGTGATTGCACCGCCGTCAACCTGAGCTTCCACCATGCCACCGGCACCATCAGATGTCTGAACAGTATTTGGGTAGGATAAGCCGGAATAACGAAGATACGAAAAATCAATTCGCAAATCATTGTTTATAGCCGCACCAACCGAAACCTGTAATGGAATAACGGTATCAGAATCAAAATTTGCAGAATCAAATGCACCGGGAACAGTGTAGGCATCCGCCTCGCCCGCGTAGTCAGCAGACATAGAACCCATAAGTGATGCAGTATAGCCAACAGACAAACCGATGTACAAACCACTATCTGCCAAGCGATCATATTCAGATGGCTGATAATAAGAACGACCCGCAGTTGTCTGAGACGACCCAACCTTTGGTAAAGAACCCGTTACACGTGTTGGCTGAACCGCAGCAACATTTCCATACGGCATATTATACTGAGCAGCCGGCATTCCAGATGACATAACACGACCATTCGATGTTGGCATATACATCATCTGACCATTTAAGCCATTAACCTTGGGCGAAGAATAGACAGGATACGCAGCACCCGCAACCACAGGCGCGCCAAATATCAAACCGATTAAGACGGCTGAAAAACTGAACTTTTTCATTCCTTTACCATATTCCTTTTGGGATATTATATCATTTTGTTGCAATCGGCGCAAGTAAACAGATAAAAAAATGCGCCCCGAAAAGCGCATTTTTTATATTTTATTATTTTGCCCGCTTCTTGATTATTTCCATCTGAATAATACCAAACACATTTGACACAGTCCAATATAACACCAAACCTGCCGGCATCCATGCAAACATTATTGTAAACAATACCGGCATCCAGCGCATCATTTGTTGAGTCTTGGCAACAGGATCGTTCGGATTTGATGTGTTTTTTGCCTGTGGCGATTGCAAACGCTGCTGAATCCACATTGTTGCACCCATCAATATTGGCAGAATAAAGTATGGGTCCATTGCCGACAAATCATTTATCCACAAGAAGTGCGCATGACGCATTTGCACCGAAACCAACAAAGCCTTGTACAATGCAAAGAATATCGGAATCTGAATCAGCATTGGCAAACAACCTGACATAGGCGATGTTTTGTGCGTCTGATAAAGTTTCATCATTTCCATTTGCATACGCATTTTATCATTTGCATATAACTTCTGAATGCGTTGCATTTCAGGCTGCATCTTTTGCATCGCCGCCATTGATGTATATGATTTGCGCGTTAATGGCCACATTAACAAACGCAGCAATATTGTCATAATAATTATTGCAATACCATAATTCATAACGACTGAATTTATGCCGTTTAAAACCCACAGCATTGGACGCGCCAAGAACCAAAACCAACCATAATCGATTGTTTCGGAAATACCAGCGATTTTCGCATCCGCCATATCCAAGGCAGACTGATCACGCGGTCCAACATAGATATTTGTTACAATATCA
Organism: Alphaproteobacteria bacterium; assembly: GCA_017546085.1. Taxonomy (GTDB): domain Bacteria; phylum Pseudomonadota; class Alphaproteobacteria; order Rs-D84; family Rs-D84; genus Enterousia. The sequence goes on from JAFYXQ010000041.1 coordinate 3,321, forward strand.
ACTGTTTTCCCTGCAGCAACAGGAATTGCCGCAGCCGCCATATCCGTGATATATTTATCGTTTGATTTTTTGATACGTATTGTTTGGTCAGACGCATTGATTGATGCAACTGTTTCCCAATACTGATCTGCAAACCCCGCAAACCCATTTGTCGTAGAATACGCGTATGATTTTTTATCCAATTTATTCCACGCAACATCTTCGACGTCAGAATTTACGTATGCAATTGAACCGTTCGATACGCCCGAACTGGATACCATATCGTTTTCACGCACAATTCGTGCAAATGGCGCAAAAGAAACATCCTTGCCTGATTTGTTATTTATCGTGTCCGTTACAGTTATAACATAACCATCCGCAACAACAGAACGCGTAAATTCAACCCCATCTGAATTACGCCATTTGTATTGACTGTTAGCATTCTGCCATACTGTATTTGCAATGGGCGACGATGTGCCCGAGGATATTAAACCAACCTCTATAAAATTATCGTCTGGCAACAAAGTAATCAATTCTGATTGATTTGGTGTGGTTGTATAATCTGACAACTTAACATTCGATATACGCAATCCCTGAATATTAGCATTGATTTTTTCTGAACCAACCGTTGATACAGGAACCGTTGATAAATCAATTGTCGCAGCCGGTTCAACAACCGTCTGAGCAGCCTGACGCGGCGACATAATTGTGCCAATCATCCACCATGCTGCGACAAACAATAAAGTCCACCACAAAAAACCAGAAAAAGGCGATTTTTTTTGTTCCGCCTGCTTGCGTGCGTTCCACATATTAAAACCTGAATTTTTATCCAAATACTGAACCATTATTCATTTCCCTTTGTTTGTTTAAGACATTTTTGGCGCGCCATATACCAATTTAGCAAATACAGACCAACACCAATAACAATACAGATATCAGCCACATTAAATGCAGGCCAATGATATCCACCAATATGAAAATCAAGAAAATCAATTACCGCACCAAAACGAATTCTATCTATTAAATTTCCAATCGCACCACCCGCGATTAATGCCAATGGAACACGTTCATATGAACGCGCACGCGTGAACAAATAATGCAAAATAAATCCGATTACCACACCCGTTGCAATTATAATTATCATCGGCGCTGATTCACCCAAACCACGAAACAATGAAAAAGACGTACCATGATTCCACGTGAACACAATATTAAACCAATCTGTTACATGCGCCATTAAATAAGACACAGGAATTAATTCCAATGCATTTCCATGTAATGGAACCGTCCCCGTGATAAGGTATAAAAATACATCCTTGGATATCTGATCAAAAATAATCGCACCAAAAATTATTGATAAAATAACAAGTATCTTTTTCATGTTTTCTTTCCCTGAAAATATTACTGATAAAATATAACAATATACATTCTTAAAAGCAAATAAAAATCCCCATTTTTTTATGGGGGCATTTTTATTAATCTTCCTTGTCTGAAATAACACGCGATAGCGCAGCATAGTCATCATCACGCATGCCGCATAATAAATTTTCTATTTTACGTTCTGACACACCCATGTGTTGTAAAATACTATACCCCAAAAAGAACGAAGATTCAATTGTTTCAGGCATCGCAACCGCAACACCTTCGTTCAGCAACATTTGCGTATCCGCCAGATTACGGGCACGTGCAAATATCTTTACACGCGGCGCAATCGATTTTATTGTTAAAATACACTGACGCGCAGTCGTTGCATTATCAAGCGCAACAACAACACCACGTGTTTTACGCGACGACAACCCAAATTCAACCAAAACATCCCGACTTGTGGTGTTTCCGTAAACAACGTTAAATCCCATTTCGCGCCCCATCATAACCGCGTTTATATCCAAATCAATTGCAACATATGAAATTTTTTGCGCATCAAGCATTTGACAAACAATCTGCCCCACACGACCAAAGCCACAAACAACAACTGATGGTGTTATTGTTTTATCCGCCTCGTCAAGGGTGCGCGAAAAACGATGTGGCAAAACCTTGCCCTTGCGCATAAGATAATCGTACAACGCGATTAACAATGGTGTTGTAAGAATAGACAAAACAATTATTGCTGTTAAAATTTCCTTGTGCGCAGAAGGTATTGCCTGAATACCTGCTGATTTCATTGTCTGCAACATCAACAATGCAAATTCGCCCCCCTGGGCTAACAATAGCGCAATCATTATCGCATCTGGTAATTTTATATTTCGCACACGCGCAACCATGAACATCGCAAAGAATTTTATTACAACCAAACCAACTAACCCACCTAGCACAATGTACCATTTAGATGCAAGCAGCGGCAAATCCAACCCCATTCCCAACGATATAAAAAATAACGCCAAGAACAATGTTGCATACGGGGTAATTTCTGCGGTTATTTGATGTCTAAAAACCGTTTCTGACATTAACATACCGGCTAAAAACGCCCCAAGCCCCGCAGGCAATCCCATAAAATCTAGCAACACTGCCCATATAACAATATTTAGCATTATAGCCAACAAGAACGCTTCCTTGGATTTTAATTTACCAACGCGACGTAGCAATGGATTCATAATAAATCGCCCAATAATAATTACAGAAATAATTAACGCAACCGATATGACCCCAACATCAATTGCGGCTGCACCCAAACTGAACGATTTACCTGCAAACACCGGCAACATTGCCAAAAGCGGAATCGATAGTAAATCTTGGAATAATAAAATCGAAAATGTTTGACGCCCCATGTTTGTATTCAACTGATTTCTGTCAGTCAGTAATTGTAAATCAGCAGACGTGCTCGACATCGCCAACATTAACGACACCATTATACATCCCATCAAAGACCAACTGGTTAAACCAAATAACAATGGGAACAACATGACCGCAACCATCAAAACCTGAGCTGCGCCAAACCCGAAAATCGTTCGACGCAAACGCCACAAACGTTGCATATTTATTTCAAGCCCAATATTAAACCATAAAAACACAATCCCTAAATCACCAAGAAAAGTCCAGGTTTCAGATAATTCAAAAAAATTAAATACGTACGGTCCAGATAAAACCCCAGCCAACAAAAAGGCAACTAGCGCACCTATCTTCGCAATACGAAGCATGTAAACCAATGCAAAAATTATCGCAAAAAATATAAGTAATGATACTGACATATTTTCTCTCTCGCCCTGAATATATAAAAATTATAACAGATTTTCAGCCAGCAATGCAAATGTTTCTGGCGATAAATTTTCTGCACGTTCCGTACCAGTCAAACCAAAACACGCCCAATCAACATTTGGAATTATTCCACGTATCATCTTGCGTCGCTGTCCAAACAATTTTGCAGTAATCTGTTCTATCTTCGACAAATCTTTTATCCTTGATATCTTATCTTGGTTTGGAATGATTTGAACAACCGCACTTTGTACCTTGGGACGTGGAACAAATGCAGTATTTGGAACATCAAATAATATTTTACTGTCCGCAATCAACGATGTTAATACCGCCAAACGACCATAATGTTCAGAATTTGGCGTGGCAGTTATACGTTGTGCAACCTCGCGTTGGAACATTAATGTTAATGATGCTATCCGTTCACCATTGGCAATTTTTTGTAACCAACCAATCAGCAATTCTGTACCAACATTGTATGGTAAATTTGCACATATTGCATATTCATATAAACCAAAATCAGAGAAATTTACACGCAAAGCATCATCATAAATAACCGTCAGACGACCAGCAGATGCTGCGATTATTTCTGATAAAATTGGCGCTGTTGTTTTATCCTTCTCGACTGCAATCAGACGTGGTGCGCCCGCCAACAATATTGCACGAGTAAGACCAGCAGGACCTGGGCCAACCTCTATCACTGGGGTATGTTCAATGTTTGGAACACTGCGCGCAATACGTCCTGTCAAATTTAAATCAAACAAGAAATTTTGACCAAACTGCTTCTTGGGTTCCAGACCACATTCACGCATCATTTCTGAAACAGGCGGCAACGCCGATATCATATCCGTCATAATGATTTTCGCCCCCCAAACGCCAATGTTAATGTGCCATCATCAATATAATCTAAATCACCACCCAATGGGACACCAGACGCAAGTTCCGAGAACACAACATTTTCAACATCATTTAATGTTGATACAATATAGTGCTGGGTCGTTTTTCCTTCCACCGTGTTTGGTAATGCAAAAATTATTTCTGTTATAATTTCATCTGTGATACGTGAAGGTAAATTCTTTACATTTAAATCCGTCGGTAAAATACCCGAAGCGCCAGATAACAAACCGCCAATTATATGATAACGGCCATGAAATACCGATGATTTTTCCAACGTCCAAACATCCGACAAATCACGCACAATACACAACTGGCCATTGGCACGACCACTATCGCGACAGAATTCACATACGCCTGCCCCCACATCCGTTAAGACACCACAACGAGGACACGGCACAATATTTTCCATCGCATCAACAATTGCATTGGCAAGCGCAATTCCACGTCCTGTTTTATCCTGTAATAAAGATAACGCAATACGCTGACCACCACGATTTCCAACACGTGGTAATTTTGCAAATAACTTAATTAATTTTTCAATCTTTGGATTCATTTCAGATATAAAATACTAATGAAAAACGTAACTGTCAATCCCGTTTGCATATGCAGATGATTTTAATTGCTGGGCACCGGATTCCGACAAACCATAAACACGAACACGATATAATCCTGTACCTGTGGGTTCAACAACAGCATTTACCCCTAATTTATTTCTGACATTTGCAACCTGTGTCTGGGCAGAAGATTCAGATGAAAACGCACCGAACTGAACACCTGTGCCACCAGTCGCGCCCGCATCAGGAAGCACTGCTGCGGTGTTGTATTTTGGTATCGCCGCGGTTGTAGCAGCATTATACGCCGCAGAAAAAGTCGCCGATTGTGCGATATTTTGATATTGCGCCTTTGGCATTGATACAGATGATGTTGCCGTCTGAACAGGTGGAACATTAGTATTTTTTACAATTGGCGCATTACCATTGTCCAGCATTGAAAAACCACGATTTAACATTTGCGCAGCAACATTTGCACGAACATCTTTGTTTTCTGCACCTAAAACAACAGACATCAAATGACGATTATCACGATGAGCAGTCGCAACCAACGAATACTTCGATTTTTTTGTATAACCTGTTTTCATTCCATCACAGCCATTAAACGATGTTAGCAATCGATTTCCATTTGTATAGGTCTTGCCATTATATACCCATGTTTTTATACCAAAAAAATGCCAATATTGTGGAAAATGTTTATATACCGCCATGGACAATAACGCAATATCACGCGCAGTTGACATATGGTCGTCATTCGGCAGTCCTGATGAATTTTCAAAATTTGTATTCGTTAAGCCAATTTCACGCGCAACACGTGTCATTAAATCCGCAAAAGATTCTTCCTGACCGCCCTTTAAATTTTCGGCCAAGACGCGTGCAACATCATTCGCACTATATACTGCAACCGCCTTAATCGCATCTTCGACACGAATCTTAGAACCTGCAGACAGCCCCAATTTCACAGGTTCTGCATTTGCAGCAGCCTTGGACACAATTAGATAATCATCTAGGTCAAGGCGCCCATGTTCCAACGCGTCAAATGTTAAATACAATGTCATTATCTTCGTCAAAGAAGCAGGATAATTTAACTGATTTGCGTTTTCCTGATACAAAACACGCCCGGTATCCATATCCGCAACCAGTGCCGCGCGATACTGAATCGCATAAGCATTTACACAAAACAAAACCGTGAAAAAAAATGAAAAAATCCTTCCCATGGAATAAATGGTAGTAAAATTTTACAGCCTTGGTCAATAACAAAAAAACGCCCGTTCGGGCGTTTTTATTTTTTAATCCAATGTTCGCAAGCTGATATTTTCACCGTCAACAATCACAAGTTTTCCAGAGGTGATATTAAAGCGACGTGCAGCATTAAATGCATCACGCATACCAAACAATTCATTATCAAATACCGGGAATATACCACGCGCCAAACATAACTGATTAGCAATTACAGATTCATTGCAAATTGCAATAACTGGAATATCTGGCTTGCGACACGAAATTTCCGTCGCAGTAATTGTATCACGCGCAAATACAACAATTGCCGAGGCCTTGTTCAAATATGCCATCGATGCAACAGAACGAGACCAATCGTTTTCCGGAACATTTTCAACACGCGACCAATCATATGGATTTGCAATAGTGTCCATGTCTGCGTGTGTCAAAATATTCGACATTGTTTCAATTACATTTACAGGATTCATGCCGATTGTTGTTTCTTCTGATGTCATTGACGAATCCGCACGCAAGTACGCTGTGTTTGCAACGTCTGTAATTTCTGCACGTGTTGGAAATTCGCTGTTTACCATAGAACCCAACATTTGCGTTGCAACAATTACAGGTTTATTCATTTTGCGACATTCACGAATAATATGACGTGAAATCGCAGGAACATCTGCGTATGGCACCTCTACCGCTAAATCGCCACGTGCAATCATGATACCGTCCGCGATTGCTGCAATGTCTGAAATGCGCGCAACAGCATTTGGGCGTTCAATTTTTGCAATAATTTTTATTGGATACGATGTGCGCGCCGTGATAAAATCGCGAACCTCTGCCACATCTTCGGGTTTTTGAACAAATGAAATTGCAACCCAATCCGGTTTTTTTGTTATTGCATATTCTAAATCTGTGCGATCCTTGGCCGTTAATACAGATGTTGCAATTTCTGTATCAGGTAGATTGAATCCACGACGAGACCAAATTTCTGTACCACGAATGACAGTAGTATCAACCCTGTTGGCAGAAGCATAATCAACGCGCATTTCGATTTTGCCATCATTTAACAAAATTCTGTCCCCAACCTTTAGCGAACCCAAAACATCTGCGTCAGGCAACTGAACACGGGTATTATCACCAGGTGTTGCATCCGTATCAAATGTAAATTTCTGACCAATTTCGAGTGGATATTTGTCTTCTGTAGCAAAATTACCGATTCTGTGTTTTGGTCCCTGCAAATCAATCATGACCGCAACCGGTGTATTTAATTCAGCGGATATTTCACGAATCAAATCAATTTTTCGTCCCTGAACATCACCGGTATCATGACTAAAATTCAAACGACACATGTTAACACCTGCACGTATCATACGGGTTAAAGTTTCCCTGTCTTCACATTTTGGACCAATTGATGCAGTAATTTTTGTAAATCTTTTCATGTTTTGTTTTTCCTGTTTAAATTTGTTTTCTTGATTTTTACGAATTATCATATATCATAACTTTTGTAAATAAACAAGGGGAAAACTGATATGAAACAGGCAAATCACGGTGCAATCGATAACCAGCAACTGGTTAGCATTATCGAAAGAATTGAAAAACTAAACGAAGATACAGCTGCCATCGCCGCAGATATCAAGGAAATTTATAGCGAGGCTAAATCTGCCGGATTTGACCCAAAATATATTAGACAGATGATTCGTCTGCGTAAATTGGACCCTGATGAACTGGACGAAGCAGACGAATTGACACAAATGTATCGTAATGCATTGGGGATATAAATGAAGAGCTTTACAAAAGTAGTCGAAGATTTTAACTGCGCCCATTGCGGCGCAGTTGTTCATGGCAATGGCTATACAAACCACTGCCCTAACTGCCTGTGGTCAAGGCATGTTGACAACAACCCCGGCGACCGTGCTGCAACATGCGGCGGCATGATGCCGCCAATTGCCGCCGAACCCGATGGGGCTAAATACATAATCACACATCAATGCGAAACATGTGGGAAAATCAAACGCCAAAAAACATCTGACAATGATAATATTGATGCGATTATTGAATTATCTAAAAACAACTCCTTTATTTATGGTGGCAGATAATCAGCGCTTGAATTTAATGTGAATTAAATTCTATACTGAAATCATGCACAAGTGGTTAAACCATCAATATTACAATCTATTTCTGTATGTACCGTTTTTAATAGCGCTAGGGGCGGGTCTGTATTTTACAGCCAATAATGAACCAAATATTATATTCGTATCAATAGTAACAATCGTTACACCTGTGTTATTTTTCATAAAACGTATTCCTATTTTGTTACGTGCTGTAATTTTATCCCTGTTTGGATTCTGTTATGCAGCAACGTTTACACATATCATAGACACACCACAAATAAAAAAGAATCTGCGTTCTATTAATACAAACGCAACAGTTAAATCAATTGATTATGCAGATAATAAGACACGTGTTTATCTGAAACTGAACGCTGACGACATTTATGCAGGCAATGGAAATGCGATTATTCGTGTATCTATAAATGATAACATAGACATACCAAAAATTGGTGATGAGGTTAATTTTAAAGGCGCATTATTTCCACCCGCAAATGCGTATGCACCTGAATCATTTAATTATGCGCGATGGGCGTATTTTAACAATCTGACTGCAACAGGATACGCGACAAGTATCAATATCATCGAACACAGGGATTCAAACGGGATTAGTGGGACGCGCGATTTTATTCATAATAAATCTTCTTCATTTTTGGTTGATACATTGGTATTAGGCTATAAAAACGCAGTCCCAAAGAAGGATAGTGAAATATGGACTGCCACCGGTATCGGACACGTTTGGTCAATCAGCGGATTTCATATGACATTGGTTGGCGGTTGGTTGTTTGCGATATTCTATCTTATCTTTCGTTCAATTCCATATATTACACGCAGGTATCCCGCCAAAATACCTGCGATGGGCGCCGCATGGTTGGGGTTATTATTTTATCTATTCTTATCAGGGATTGATGTTGCAACAATTCGTGCATTCACAATGACAACGCTAATATTTGTTGCATTTGCATTCGGACGCAGCGCAATTTCAATGCGAAATATTGCAATTGCATTTTGTATCATATTCTTGATAAATCCGCACTATATTATGCAGGCTGGGTTTCAATTATCCTTTTCTGCGGTATGGGGATTGATTTGGATATATTCAATCGTAAAACCAAAAATGCCCCATAATAAAATACTGAAAATTATTTATGCATGTATTTTGACATCACTGGTGGCAACTATATTCACTGCGCCATTTGTCGCAATGCATTTTGCATCCATACCGATTTACAGTCTGATTGGTAATATGATTTTATTACCAATATTTTCTGTGATTATTATGCCGTGCGTTTTAATTGGTGCAACAACCGCGATATTTGGAATTACATTCCCACTATATATCGCAAATACGGTCTATAATAAATTATTAGATATCGCAACCTCGATTTCTGAATTGCCGTTCGCAACATTATCTGTGCCGCACATACCAAATTTAGCAATCGTGTTTTTCGTTTGCGCTTTTATAGCCCTGACAATAATCAAACCAATTAAATTCAAAATAAACTATATTTTATTTTTGCTGTTTCTATTTATCGCAATAATTACCATACACAACACATCCAAACCTGTATTTTATGCGTCATACGACCATGAATTGGTTGCATTTCTGCGCGATGATGGAAAACTTGAATTTAATAAATCCAGCGCATCAAATCATTACTTTGCATTTGACACATGGAAGCAACGCAATGGCGAACCAATAAAAACTAAAAACATTCGACGTAAACACGAACGCGGTGTTTTCAGGTATAAAAACATTGTTTACATTCAGAAATTCGTTCCGCTGATGAATAACATTTCAATGTTATGTAACGATGATAATGTGGATTACATCATTTCTTATTTTGATATACAATCAGAGCAATGCAAAAATAAAATACTGCGTGGCGGTTTATTGATTTATGAAGACAATTCCATACGATATATGCCAAATAATCGGCCATGGAATTAATAATCTGCACAAACAAAATATAATCCAGATGCTGGCGCTGTTGGTCCCGCGGCACTACGATTTTTTGCGGCAAAAATTTCATCTATATCATACTGTTTTCCAAGTCCGATTTCTATCAATGTACCAACAATATTGCGTACCATGTGATGCAAAAAAGAACGAGCTGAAAATTCGAAAACTATTTCATCGCCATTTTGAAATATTTCAATTCTATCCAATGTTTTTATTGGGGATTTTGCCTGACATTCTGATGCACGAAAACTGGTAAAATCATGATTCCCTATCAATTTTTTAGCAGCGGCGCGCATTGCATTGACGTCTAATTTACGCGGAACCCAATATACACGATTTTTCTGTAATACTGGTGCGGCACCACGATTTAAAACAATATATTTATAATGACGCGCAACACATGAAAAGCGTGCATTAAAATCATCGCCCATGATTTCACAATCCAAAACAGACACGGGTTTATTGTTCAAATAAAAATTTAATGCACGCATAACCGTTTGCGCATCATAGGTGCCATCAATATCAAAATGCGCAACCATCCCAAGCGCATGAACACCTGAATCAGTGCGTCCTGCGGCAACGACATCGGGACGTGTGCCACAAAACTGCCCTATCGCATCTTTCATAATAGACTGAACAGATGGCCCTTGGCGGTTTTCCTGCCAACCAATTAAGTCTGTTCCATCGTATTCAAGAATTACTTTATACCGTGTCATCTTTTTATCTTTGTTTTATCCCGCGACATAATTGACATTTTGTTGCACGACCTGCCATATACGCATCGTATGTAAGATTCGCAAGTTTAATGTACACTTTGCAATTTATGCAACGCAATCCCAAACACCCCAAACACGGACATGTTCCATTATCATTATGTTCAGATACACTTATTGTTTCGTGCCAAATGCCACATGTGTTTTTATTCATTCGCCAACCCTTATGTCCATGCCACGTAAACCATTTAGAAAACTTTTCCAGTCCATTGGCTTTTTTCCAGATGGTTGTATTTGCAATATTTCAAGTTTATCGTTGTTTAATTTTGTTTTCAAAATCTTGACATCAATGCCGTTTATTTTTGTGCGCCCTGCCCCCAATGCCCGTATCTGATTATGTACAGCGATATCGCCACGCGACCAATCTATGACTTCATCGGTGCCCGTCCATTTTTTTGTAAATGTCGGTTCACCAATTTGGGGGATAGCAGGATATTCAGATGGATTTTTTAGATATTCAATCAACATTTCTGCGCCGATTTTTGATACACGTGTTTCAACATCTTCGTTTGTATCATTCGTGTCTATATCAAATTCACGACACATATAAATATCACCCGCATCCAATTGGGGCGTTACCGCCATTAAGCATACAGCTGATTTTGTATCACCGTTATAAATCGCAGTTCGAATTGGTGATGGGCCACGATATTTTGGTAACAAACTTGGGTGAATGTTTACCACAGGTGCAGAATTCAAAACATTATCACGCAGGATAACACCATACGAAATTACAATTACCATATCCGGCGAATAATTGTATTCATTTATATTCGTATGCACAGTCAGACCATTCGCGTCCGCCCAAATATGTACAGGTGATGGGGTTAAAATTTGTTTACGTCCCACGGGTTTAGGCGCACGCGTGAACACCGCCATAATTTCATGACCTGAATTTTTTATATCTTCGAAAATTGGAACAACAAAATCATTTGTTCCCATTAATACTAATTTCATCTTTTATACTTCCGAACCTTGCGCATAACCATTTCACGACGAACAGCAGGCAAGTAATCAATAAATAACTTGCCGTCCAAGTGATCTGTTTCATGCTGAACAATTCGTGCAGGCAAGCCTGACATTTGCGCTGCCTTCTTGACACCTTGTTCGTCCATCCATTCAACAACAACTGATTCTGGACGTGTTACATTTGCATACACTGGCAAACCGTCCGGCCCCAGAACAGATAGACAGCCTTCCTCCATCGTGCAGGATTTTTCCCCACGCGATATAATCACAGGATTTATCATGCGATAAACCGTTTCACTGTCCGGATCCATCATAACCAAAAATCGGGACGCAAAACCAACCTGAGGAGCCGCAAGGCCAACCCCATTTTGTTCACGCATCATGTTTACCATCGTGTCCATCGTAGATAATAATTCAGGTGTAATCTGATTCACAGGTTCACAAACCGTACGTAAAACCAAATCACCACAAACTTTCATTTGCAACATTTGTATTTCCCTTGTTATAATAAATAATACCAAAGGATTAGGAAATGACAACTTATATTTTTGTATTGTTGACAATTATTATTGTTTTATTGATTGCAATATTAATGCGGAAACCGGTTTTTGATATTTCTGGGCTGCGCGAAGATAACGCACGTTTACGCGAACGATTGGCAGAACGGCTTGGCGCGTTATCACAAAATGCGATAGAACTGAAAAACATCAGCAGCGATATCGCAAATTTTAAAAATATCTTGATGGGCAACAAACAAGCACGCGGAACATTTGGGGAAAGACAACTCGAAGATTTAGTGCGCGATATTATGCCACCTGAAACATACGCGTTTCAGTCCGTACTTGAAACCGGGGTTAGACCAGACTGTGTTATACGCCTGCCGTATCCGCCGGGGGATATGATTATCGACAGCAAATTCCCATTGGAAAGTTATAATCGTATGATTAATGATGCGAATGATGGAATGGCGCGCAAACAATTTGAACTGGACGTTCGTAAACATATTGATGCAATTGGGGAAAAATATATTATTACCGGGAAAACCGCTGAATCCGCAATGATGTTTATTGCGTCTGAATCCATATTCGAAACGTTACATCGCGAATTTCCAAACACAATTGAATATGCTGCACGAAAAAAAGTATTTATCGTATCGCCATCCACATTATGGGCAACACTGAATACAATTCGGGCAGTTTTATCCGACATAAAAATTAAACGAGTTGCAGCGAAAATACGAAAAGAATTAGATCTGTTGCTGACTGATTTATCACGACTGGCCGGGCGTGCAGAAAATGTTTCGCGACATTTTGCACAGGCGCAAAATGATATTGAACAATTACAAACATCTGTTTCGAAAATTACACCACGTGCTGAAAAATTACGTGATTTGAATTTCGGCGAAGAATAACACACCGGCAAACATTTATTTAGTACTAAGTAAAATTTATAGTCCCTATCCCTGCCTGCGCAAGGATGACAAAGGTTTTATTTATAATTTTATATTCGTTTTACATTTCAGATTTTTAATGATAAAATACAAATCGAATCCATAGGGATATGGGTTCGGGGCTGTCACAAGCCCGTTCTGTTCGGTACAAAATATGGGGGCATCGTTATCCGATGTCATTCCTGT
>JAFYXQ010000042.1 GCA_017546085.1 Alphaproteobacteria bacterium
ATATGGTTGTTGTGTTTGATAAAAATCCTGTGAAGCTGAATTCATGGACTGTGGTTGATGCAACAGGGGCAACAACAGATGTAGTGTTTCAAAATTTGAAAGAAAAAACGAAGTTTGGTAAGGATTTCTTCCAAATTCAGCGGCATAAAACAATCAGTACCGGTGATGGTGATGATTTCTATGATATGTGAAATTTTATGTTTGGGATAAGTTGGGCAGAATTTTTTGTGATTTTATTGGTGGCTGTGTTGGTGATTCCTGCACGGATGTGGCCGGATGTAGCACGTGTGGTTGCTCAGTTAATTAATTTTATTCGCAGGATGATTTGGAAAATTACAGATGCATCAGAAAATTTAAAGCAGCAGATTGATTTAGAAAAACCGATTGATGAATTGATAAAAACAACAACAGAAGATGTCTTGCAAGGCTTTTCAAAACCATTGAAGAAAAACATATCGAAAAAGAAAAATGTTGCTAAGAAAAAGAAGGTGTCTAAATGAAAAAGATGACAATGATGCAACATTTTTCAGAACTACGTCGGCGTATATTGTGGATTGCGTTGATATTTAGTGTTGCTGCAATTGCAGGATGGTATATTGCGCCGTATTTGCAAATGTTTTTGACGGGGCCTTTGTTGGATATTTGGCCAAATGGAACATTGTTATATACCGGTTTGACTGATGGTTTAATGATTCGTTTTTCATTGGCGGTTTTGTTTGCTTTAATTGTTATTATGCCTGTTGTTTTATGGCATTTGTGGGCATTTGTTGCGCCAGGGTTAAGAAAAAAAGAAAAGAATTTTATTTGGCCAATTTTAATTATGTCGCCAGTATTATTTTTATTGGGGGCTGGATTTGCGTTTTATTTTCTGTTTCCAATTGCCTTTAAATTTTTTGTTGATTTGAATAATGCATCACCTGTGCCAAGTGTTTTGTTGCCGGCGGCACGTGATTATTTGCGATTTTCAATTGGTTTGTTAAAGGTTTTTGGGGTTGCGTTTCAGTTGCCATTGATTTTGGTTTTGTTAAATCGAATCGGTGTGTTGTCTCGTTCGTATGCGCTAAAGATGCGCAGGTATGCGATTGTTTTAATTGTTGTTGTGGCCGCTGTTTTAACACCGCCTGATGTTGTATCTCAATTATTACTTGCGATTCCAATGTGGTTGTTGTTCGAAGCCAGTATTTTATTCATGCGTCGTAATTGATTTTATGATATAATTAGTGTGTGAAAAAAATCATTTGGATTTTTGTTGGGGTTTTGTTTACGCATACTGCGTGTGATTTGCAACCCAAGATTTTATCATTGCCTGATTCCGTAGGTGATTTTATTTCAGCGCGATATCCTGCGTTGCTGGCTGATCCGAATATGCATCCTGAAATTTATAATTCTGCGGCGACAGATTATGGTGTTTATGCGTCGCCTGATTTGTATGGGTTGCCTTCGAATGATGATTATGTTATGTATGCATCTGTGGATGATTATATCGTACCACCACAGGTTCAGGATGTTGATTCAGGACAAGAGATTGTTTTGCCGCAACCAATTGCCAATGATGATTATATAACCGTACCTATGTATGGTACAGTTCAAGAAGAATCAAAGTCTGGGGATTTTATTATTGTTTCTGCAGGTGATACGTTATATTCAATTGCCAAGAAAAATAATACAACGATTCAAGATGTTGCAAAAATAAATGGGTTACAGGAACCGTACGTGTTATCTGTTGGGCAGAAGTTATATTTGAAAAAATCAATTCCACAACAGGAAGAAGTTACTGAAGATAAATTGGTGGTGGCCCGTCCGGTTAAAGCTGTTCATACTGTAACCAAGGTTGATGTTGATGTTATTACGGTTGGGGTGGGCGATACCTTATATTCTATATCTCGAAAATATTCTGTGCCTGTTAATGATTTGGCGGTTATGAATAATTTATCAGTGCCGTTTAATTTATCTGTTGGTCAGAAATTGCGTGTGCCAAATTTGGCGGATGCGCCGGTTGTTACAAATAAGGTTGGTACCAAGGCAGTTGCATCAGATGTAAAAAAAACCGAAATATCGAAGGTTAAGGAAACAGATAAGAAAGCGATCGGGGAAACGCAGTCAAAGATAGCGGAAAAAGTTGCGACGCCTGCCAAGAAGATTTCGTCTGATCCAAATAAAAAATTGCCAAAAATTAATGGACGTTCTTCATCTAAGTTTTCGTGGCCAGTTCAGGGAAAAATCTTGTCTAATTACGGCGCGAAATCAAATGGTTTGTTTAATGATGGGATAAATATTTCTGCAAAACTTGGTTCTGCTGTCAAGGCTGCTGAAAATGGGGTTGTTGCATATGCAGGAAACGAAGTTAAGGGAATGGGAAATCTGATAATTATTCAACATGATGGTGGTTGGATGACGGTTTATGCGCACCTTGATTCTATGGATGTTAAGCGTGGTGTCAGGGTGTCTGTTGGACAAAAAATAGGAACAATTGGTGAAACTGGTAAGGTTGATAGCCCACAATTGCATTTTGAAATACGTAAAGGTACCAAGGCTTATGATCCTAAGGTGTATTTGAAAAAATAAAATAATAATTGTTCTATGTTTGCGGGGTGTTTATTTAAGAATACTGTCAAATCATATTTTTTTATTTGTCATGCTAAAATTTCCCCAAAAGGGGATTTGTTATGAAAAAAATAATTTTTATTTTATGTGTTTGTTTGGTGTTTTTGTTGATTGTTTGGCTTGTTGGATATATGCATAATGTTCAGGCAGAAAAGGTAACAGGTGGATATATTGCATCAACGCGTGACACGGATGTTGAAATTGTCGATATTGATGATTTGGAAGATTTGGCGGAACAAGTAATCCCATCAGGTGGATTTGGATATATATATGGTGGCGCAGAAACTGAATTTACAATGGCACGTAATGAATCAGCATTTGATTGTGTTGATATTGTGCCACGTGTCTTAACAGGGGTTGTTGAACCAGATATAACAACGTCTATATTGGGGATAGATATATCGTTACCTGTTATTGCTGCGCCTGCAGCGGCACATGGTTTGGCACATGTTTCAGCTGAGGCTGGTTCTGCCCGTGGTGTGGCAGCAAGTGGTACAATTATGAGTGTTAGTACATATTCAAGTTCTACGCTGCAAGAAATAGCAGATGCAGGTCAGGGTGCCCCACAATGGTTTCAATTGTATCTAAGCAAGGATAAAGATCATAATAGAAATATTGTAAAACAAGCCGAAGACTTAGGATACAGGGCAATTATTCTGACGGTTGATGCACCGGTTGGTGGAAATCGTTTCCGTGATAAGTACAATGATTTTAAATTCCCGTTGGAATTACCGAATGTTGCAAAAAAATCAATCAAGACCAAGGGGCAGGGAATAAATAAAATATTTTCAGCGGCACAGAATGAATTGACGCCATATGATATTATGTATGTAAAATCACTGACTAAATTGCCTGTGATTGTAAAGGGAATTCAGCATCCTGATGATGCAGAAACAGCGATTTTGGCAGGTGCAGATGCAATATGGGTGTCTAATCATGGTGGGCGACAACTTGATGGTGCACCGGCTTCGTTTGAAGTTTTAAGTGATGTTGCAAAACGTGTAAATAAACGTGTGCCGATTATTTTTGATAGTGGTATTCGTCGTGGGCAACATGTTTTTAAGGCCCTTGCAAGTGGGGCGGATGTTGTTGCGATTGGGCGGCCTGTGATATATGGGCTTGCGCTGGGGGGATGGCGTGGTGTTGTTTCGGTGTTTAATTATTTAAAAGATGATTTGCGGCGGGTGATGATATTGGCGGGAACTGAAAATATTGATGATATAAAAAATACAAAACTAAGACCGCGTATTTCATGTGTTAATTCATGTGAATAAAAAAACGCCAATCGGCGTTTTTTATTGGTTTGGCATGTAATTAATTATTTCTAATAATTCGGCCTCGTCAGAATCTGTAGATATGGATTTTGTGGTTAGATTTTTATTCTTATTTATGTAGTTGGTGGCCCATGTGTAAAAATTATTTGTATTTAGTGCAGCCGCACCAATGTTGTCGTTTTTATTAAATATGTTTTGGGGACCCGAATTGTTCAAGCCGACGATTTTGTTCCCCCTGATTAGCGGTGCACCCGAATCGCCGCCTGAACTGTCGCAATCGGTTTGTAACATCTTTTTGTTGCTAAAAAAGCTCTTGATATTGCATGTTTGTATTTTAAATCTGTTTGTGTCGCCGGTCAGAACAGGAATGTTATTTGCCTTTAACGCTGTATTAAAATAATCCATTATACATTTCGTATAATTTTTAGGTTTTGATTTGCATTCTGTGTTTCTGAGCATGCGAGTCGTTGCTAATAGCATTTTTAGAGTTGGGATTTCGTTGTCTTTTATTATTCGTAATGTTCCAAAACCGCCGCGTTTTACAGAACCAATTGTGCTGTTCGGTGCAATTTGTTTATATTTTGGATTTGGTACTGATGAACGGAATATAGCCCAATCACGTCCATCTACTGTTTCGTATTCGTCGTGGCCATAAAATTTTCGTGTGATTTGGACGTTTTTGTGCCATTTTGTGCCGTCATA
>JAFYXQ010000043.1 GCA_017546085.1 Alphaproteobacteria bacterium
ATTTATTCTGGTGATTATTGAGCGGGAGCCACCCTCTGTTCCATCCCGAACCAGACAGGGAAACCCCGTATCGCCGATGGTACTTTGGCTTAAGCCACGGAAGAGTAGGTCGTCGCCAGAATAAATCCAGTTATCGATATAGAAACTGAATTCCACCGCCCATCTGGGCGGTTTTTTTTAATTTGCAATGGGTGCACTTTTATGCTAAAATTAATAACATATAATAGGAACTCAAGTTAATGTTTGCTGATATATGCAACGTAATCTTGGTATGTTTTATTCCAGAAAAAACAAAAAAGGCAAATAAATGAACAAAAAAGATTTAGAAAATTTGGTTGAAAATTATGGTTATTTTGATGCGTTTCCTGATGGTGAGAAAGTAGGGCGTGCATCACAAATGGTTGAATATATGGCCGTGCTGCCCAAACGTGGCAAGAAACAGGAACTGATTGAGGGGGCTGCTCGTGTTGGGGTTTTATTAAAAGCTGCGCGCAAAACATTCCCAGACGGAAAAATGCATGAATGCCTGACGTTCCCAACGGCATATCAGCAAAAATTTAAACAACAAGTTCGCGATGTTGTAAAAGCCCGCGAAAAATAATTCCACCGCCCGCTGGGCGGTTTTTTTATTGCGTATTGATAATTTTGCGGTAAAGTTTGCCTGATATAAAAAAAAGGGACAGATTATGTACGATATGCTAGAAAAAATGGAGCATAGTGGTTATTTTAGGAAAACGCGTGTTTATCATCATGAAAATGGGATGGTTTTGCTGGGGGTGGGGCAACAGCATTGTTATGTCGCGGTTATAAAGCAGGAAACACCCGCGCGTCAATTTATACGTGAACGCGGCAGACTTGATTACATCAGCGCAGAAGAATTCTTTGATATGGCCTGTCGTTATGTTCGTGGTGAAATCGAATGGCGCGAACCCGTTCGGAATTTCAGCTGCAAATATAACCCGAATAAGTCCAAGGGCTGTACAGACAAAAATTGCCCAAAGAAACTGGGTGGCGCAGATTATCGTGAATTATTTATGAAGGCATGCCCTTTTCGCAAGGCGCGCACACGCTAATACAACCGCCCAATGGGCGGTTTTTTTATAAATCAAATCGCAACCCCCAGGAAGTATTTTGCGCCTTCGCCGATAAAAAAAGCGATAATAGATACCATTGTACACACGATCAGCATTTCCAAAGCCGGTATCCAAAATTTTTTTTGACATGTATAGCATATACATGCATTACACCCAAGGATAATCAGCACAACAACAATAAAAGAACCAATCATTGCTTTTATTGTATTCGGAATAACCAAAAACGGCAGTATAAGAAATGCACAGGTTGTTAAATATGTTAATCCTGTGATAACGCCTGCGCGCAATGCATGTGGATTGTTGACAGTTTTTTCTGCTAAGTAATTTGATGCAGCCATGGATAATCCCGCCGCCACAGATGCGATAATCGCGGTCAGCACAATAATTGCGCGTGATGTATTCGCAAATGTTAATCCTGCAATTAGCCCGATAAGAGAAACAATTGCATCGTGCATGCCCAAAACGACAGCGCCCGCTGTTTTACATTTATGTGTATCCATGCGGATAATATTAGTTGTTTTTGCAAAAAAATCATCGGGAACAAAATCGGATATCGTTAACTAGATTAAAAATTTAAGTAATCTTATTATTCTTATGTGGGCATAAATAGTGGATATAATATCTAATATTTTTTATTCCCTTGCATTAATTTATAAAAATATTTTATTATCCATCGCGAAAGGGGGATTTTTTATGACGGATGAATTTCAAAAGATTTTGTTATCAATGAAACCAAAATCTCCACGAATGATTGCCTTGGCAAATGCAGTTGATGTAAATGCATTGTCTGCAATAATTAATGCGCATGAATTGGGATTTGTTAACGCGATTTTATGTGGCGATGAAAATGAAATCAAATCAGTTGCAAAAAAAAATAATTTAAACATATCTGATTTTGAAATAGTTCATTGTTCGGATGAATTAACAGCGGCAACAATGGCGGTGTCGCTTGTCCGAAATGGTCGCGCAGAAATTTTAATGAAGGGACTAATTCACAGTGCGGATATTTTGCGCGCCGTATTAAATCGTGAATCAGGGATTCGTGGTGATGGTATATTATCGCATGTGTCTGTTATGCATTCCCCATCACGAAAACACCGGTTGTTCTTAACAGATGTTGCGATGGTTATGTATCCTGATTTATCGCAAAAGGTTCAGTTGGTAAAAAATGCGGTTGAATTGGCACATAGGATGGGAATTGCGTGTCCACGGGTTGCGCCGTTATGTGCGGTTGAAACACTAAATCCCGCAATGCAGGCAACTGTTGATGCAGATGCGTTACATAAAATGAATGAACGTGGTGAAATTTCGGGGTGTATAATATCTGGACCAATTGGATTGGATATTGCTGTTTCGGCGACCGCTGCGAAAATCAAGGGTATTCACGCACCAATTGCAGGTGATGCAGATATCTTGTTATTTGATAATATCGAGGCGGCTAATAACGTAGTCAAATCGATGGTACATTTTGGGGATTGGATTTTTGGTGGTGTTATTATTGGTGCACGTGCACCAATTGTACTGAATTCACGATCTGATTCAGACATGTCAAAGTTATTTTCAATTTGTATTGCATGCACAATGTAAAAAATCGGTGTTTGTGCCGATTTTTTTCTTGCAATTATTGGCTTCATACCCCACAATCGGTTAGCCTTAATTTTTATTAAAAGGAGAACTAATGAGCAACAAATGGGTATATACCTTTGGTAATGGTCAGGCCGAAGGTCAGGCAGATATGAAAAATCTGTTGGGTGGCAAAGGTGCAAACTTGGCCGAAATGAACTTGGTTGGCTTGCCGGTTCCTGCGGGTTTTACGGTAACAACTGATGTTTGTACATATTACTATCAAAACAATCAAACATATCCATCTGATTTAATGGATCAGGTACGTGGTGGTATCGCACACGTTGAATCAATTATGGGTAAAAAATTTGCAGACTTGGAAAACCCACTGTTGGTATCTGTTCGTTCTGGCGCACGCGTTTCAATGCCAGGTATGATGGACACAGTGTTGAACTTGGGTCTGAATGACGACACGGTAAAGGCATTGGCAAAAATTTCTGGTAATGAACGTTTCGCATACGATTCATACCGTCGTTTTATCATGATGTTCAGCGAAGTTGTTATGGGCGCAGATATTGATTTGTTTGAACATACACTTGAACGCATGAAGGAAGACAAAGGTTATAAACTAGATACAGAATTAACAGCAGATGATTTGAAAGACTTGGTTGAAAAGTTCAAAGAAATCGGCGTTAAAATTGGCAAGGTTTTCCCACAGGATCCATGGAAGCAATTGGAAATGGGAATTGGTGCAGTATTCGGTTCTTGGATGAGCAAAAAAGCAATCACATACCGTAAATTGAACAATATTTCCGCAGATTGGGGTACCGCAGTTAATGTTCAGGCGATGGTGTTTGGAAATTCTGGCGAAGATTCTGCAACAGGCGTATGCTTCAGCCGCGATCCTGCCACAGGTGAAAATAAATACTATGGTGAATATTTGATTAATGCCCAGGGTGAAGACGTTGTTGCGGGTATCCGTACACCACAGCCAATGAGCAAGGATGGTTCAGGTCGTTTATCCTTGGAAGAAGCAATGCCAGCGGTTTATGCAGAACTGTGCGACGTTCGTGAAAAATTGGAAAAGCATTACAAGGATATGCAGGACATGGAATTCACAATTGAACATGGAAAATTGTGGATGTTGCAGTGCCGTAACGGTAAACGTACTGCTGCTGCTGCTGTTCGCATGGCGGTTGAAATGGTCGAAGAAGGTTTGTTGACCAAGGAAGAAGCGATTTTGCGCGTTGGTGCCGATCAATTAGATCACTTGTTGCACCCAATGTTGGATCCAAAGGCAGAAAAGAAAGTTATTGCGAATGGTTTGCCAGCGTCCCCAGGTGCTGCGGTTGGTCAGGCTGTGTTTAACGCCGAAGATGCAGAAAAATGGGCTGCTGAAGGCAAGAAGGTTATGTTAATCCGTATCGAAACATCCCCAGAAGATATTGCAGGTATGAATGCTGCGCAGGGTGTTATTACTGCGCGTGGTGGTATGACATCTCACGCGGCGGTGGTTGCACGCGGTATGGGAACACCATGTGTATCTGGTTCGCCTGATATCAAGATTGATTATGAAACCAAAACATTGAAAACCACATCCGGTGTTGTAATTAACGAAGGTGATTGGGTTTCTATTGACGGTGCCAAGGGACAAATTATCGAAGGTAAAATCCCAACAGTATCTGTTGAATTAACAGGTAACTTTGGCACATTGATGAAATGGGTTGATGAAATTAAAACATTGACAGTCAAGGCAAACGCAGAAACACCAAAAGACGCAAAACAAGCGCGCGATTTTGGTGCCGAAGGTATTGGTCTGGCACGTACAGAACATATGTTCTTTGACCCAAGCCGTATTCAGGATATGCGTGAAATGATTTTGGCAGAAGATGAAGCGGGGCGTCGTGCGGCCTTGGCAAAATTATTGCCATATCAGAAAGCAGACTTCGTAGAATTGTTCAAAATTATGGACGGTCTGCCAGTAACAATTCGTCTGATTGACCCACCATTGCATGAATTCTTGCCACACACAGATGCAGAAATAGAAGAATTGGCTGCACATATTGGCAAATCAGTAGAATTCATCAAAATGCGTGCAGAACAATTGCATGAACAAAATCCAATGTTGGGACATCGTGGTTGTCGTTTGGCGATTACATATCCTGAAATTTGCGAAATGCAAACTCGCGCAATCTTATCAGCTGCGCTGGAATGCAAGGCAAATGGAATCCGCGTATTCCCAGAAATCGAAGTTCCATTGGTTGGTTCCAAGAAGGAAGTTGATATCGTCAAGGCTGTAATTGATGCAACAGCACAATCATTGTTTGCAGAAACGGGCGAATCTGTTGAATACACAGTTGGTTCAATGATTGAATTGCCACGTGCAGCAGTTTTGGCAAATGAAATTGCAGAAAGCTGTGAATTCTTTGAATTTGGTACAAACGACTTGACCCAGACAACATTGGGTATGTCCCGCGATGACACTGCAAAAATCTTGGATGAATATCGTGCGCGCGGTGTGTATATCGCAGACCCATTTGCATCAGTCGATCAGCAGGGCGTTGGTCTGTTGATTAAAGACGCTGTGAAGAAAGCGCGTGATACCAAGGGCGAACATATCCATCTTGGCGTATGTGGCGAACATGGCGGTGATCCAGAATCTATTATGTTCTTCCATCAGGTTGGATTTAATTCTGTGTCCTGTTCACCATTCCGCGTGCCAATCGCGCGTCTTGCGGCGGCACAGGCTGCGGTTAAGTTCCCAAGAAAGAACTAATCAAAAATCCCCCAAATGGGGGATTTTTTTTAATTTAATTTTTTTATAAGGCTGTCTAAATCATTACGAAAATATTTTAATCCCATTAAAATAGAATAAGAATCATATAGTGCATTATGTTCATCTATACCTAAATTTTTTATTTTAGAATCCATGTTCAAATACTTTGCTATTCTGCCTGATATTTTTGGATGTTCGCGTAATTTTATCTTTTTATATCTTGGTACCAGCCATGCTGCCACATTGTGGTATTCTATGTCATCATCGATTGGCAAATTGTATAATCGTAAATTTTCCAATATTACATTGCCGTCGCATTTGTCGTTCCATGTTCCGCCATATCCGTTTGATAGGCATTGTGATTTACCCACAAATTTTTTGAATTTTTTGTATGCCTTGTCAAAAGAAATCCCCTTTCTTTGAATTTGTTTATTTGTGATGCCTGTCAGTTTTTCAAAATAATCAGACAAAACAGGATTTATAACAGGTTTGCACAATACATTAAAAGTATCTAATACGCGCAAATCATTGGATACGCGCAGTGCGGCAATTTGCACGATTTCGCGTTTGTGTTTACCGTTCCAACCGTGTTCTTGACATCCTTTCCATGATGTGTATTCTGTATCAAAAATAATAAAAGCCATCTTTCTTATCCGTTTTGTACGGATATGTATTTTATCATAAAAGTAATATCGTTTCAATCTGTCCGTTTTAATCGCGCAATTTGTATTTTATTTTTATTAATGGTCTGTTCATTACCTGGATATGTGTTCATTCATATCATAAGTTATATTAGATTTTTTTCCCAAAAAGGCACTGTTTTCAGGTTTGTTTCGAAATTCATCGCGCCACAATCGATACTTGGGTTCAAGATATTCTGTACATTGTTTCTGAATCGATTTCCATAAATTTTCATCATATTCTTTGATGGTTTTATTTTTTACAATTTTCTTAAAGTATATATTTTCAAGAGGTCCGCTATACGAAAAAATTAGGTCTTCCCTAAAACGTTTGTATTGATCTTCATAAAGTTTTAGAAAATCGATTGTATTATTGATTAAATAATCAAGTACTGAATAGTTTGCCCAATTGGAAATGTCTTTATCTACTTTATTAAACGATTCTATGTCATGTGTTTTTAAAATACCAAGAAGAAAAGCCTCGAAAGATTCTAAACGATAATACACGGACGCGGCGTGTCCTTGATTGTGTGCGCAGCCAAAAAGTTTATTCTTCTCGGCGGTTTCTTCAACGGTTGCAAGGATTTCACTACCAACATTATTAACCCAACACTTTCCTATTTTTTGCATTGATAATTCTGTAACCTTATTCCGCAAATGTTTTGACAATATTTCAAACCGTTTTTCTTCAAACAGCCCGCGACAAAAAGCCTGTTTATCTTTGGCATTTTCATACATTTTTTTTACAAGCGGCCCATATCCTCCTATATCTATAGTATGTTTTTCGAACTCAGAGATCTCACCTGTTTTGTAACATTTATATTCTTCCTCATCTTGTTCGGGAATAATAGATTCGATTTGGGCTATTTCTTCCTCTGTGTAATTGTCGCGTTTATAAGTTGCCCCGTGTTTCCCGATTTGATACAATGGGCCATCGTTGTCAGGCTTAATAATATATGTTGTTTCGGGCAGTATTAAACCCTTATCAGGGCTCAACGACCAATACGTATCTACCGCGCTCACCTCTACTGGGTTGCCGTTTTCTGTTACTATATCGTTATAGGGTGCCAATATAACAAATTGTGCATCGGCCCACGATCCGTATCCATGATCAGAAACAATGTGGTTTAACGTGGCGTGCACGGTTGGGCGTAAGGTTTCAAATCCCTTTGCCATTGCACTTGTTGCTATGTACAAATCGCCATTTGTATTGCGTTTGGGCAGATATTTTGTTGTATGCACAAAACACCAATTGTTTATGTCTGACATTAGTTTCACAGACGCATTAAGGTCTAATGCTTTTTTGTGCAATATTTCCGTTGCTTCACTAAAACGTTGTGCTTTTTTCATAAAGCTCCCCTTGCGGGTAAATAGTATCATAAATAAACATATATTGCCAGTGTGTGATTGCAATTACTAGTGTTGACGAGTATTTGTGCAACAAACAAAAACCACCAAAAAGGTGGTTTTAATTTTTGGCAGTCCCAACGGGAATCGAACC
>JAFYXQ010000044.1 GCA_017546085.1 Alphaproteobacteria bacterium
AAGACTATTTTGATACTGATTCTTACATTCCTATCTACTGTAATGACTCTGACATAATTCAGTCTTCAAACTATAAAGCTAAGTACCCTGCACACAACGAAGCATACATCATAAGCATACAAAACTACGACCCCGACAAAAGTAATATTAAAACAGATGACAACGGTGATTTCGTTGGGTTAGCTGCAGGTCCAAATGCCTGTATAAAAATCACATGCAACACTAAAAATGGCTACGTACCGCGGAACAACCAATGCTGTAAAACAGCCCAATAAGACATAAAAAACATAGGTATCGGAAATACAGAACATAAACCAAAGGGATATATCATTATGAAAAAACTACTAACCTTTTTATGCCTATTAATCCCCTGCAACGCATTTGCAGTGCCTGATTTGCCACCTGGTGTAGACTGGGTAGATAAAGGTGATTCCTTTCAATATAAAGACAAGGTATGGAGTTGTAATGACAGCGACGCAACTTACGAACTATCCAACGACCACATTGTATATATTTATATCAAAGGCCAGCCTTTAAAAGTTATACGCTGTTCTGCATACGATGGATGGAGTTATTTCAAAAACGATCAATTTGTTAACAATTTGAATTATATCAACGTCTTTTGCAAAGATAACGATTTAGTTTTCCCCAACCCAAACGGATTACAGTCAACCAATATATATACAGTATCAATAAAACAAAATCCCCAGTGGTCTAAATTCGATTATATATATCCAAAACAATCCAACTATGGTATTTTTGTTCATGGTTGCGTATCGATAAAATGTAACGAAAACTACACACCTGATTATGACAACAACCGATGTGTACCTAACCAATCGATAGATGAAACAAAAACCGAGGAAGAAATAATAGAGAAGCTAAAAAACAAGTCCAAGTCCAAGAAAGTAGCAACAGGTTCAGGTGTCGGTTTTATAAATGGAATTTAAACAATGAAAAAAATTATTCTTCTTTTTTGTATCCTAATATCAACAAATGCATTCGCCGATTGCAAAAAACAGGCAGAGAAATCAATATCCTGCACAAGTCAAACTACTACAGATTTATCTAAAGACGATACCAACGTTTGGTTCTGTACAGAAAACCTAAATGATATTAAAAGCATAACAATATTTGTTTGTAATGAGGACGCAAAAATACAATATATGAAATATACAACAGAAAACACCGGAAACTACGACGGAATATATTTCAACGAAATATTACAAATAATGTTTTATAAAGATTCACAACAGAAAATCGATTCCTTTGATTCCAAAACACAAACATTATATGTGGGTAAATCACCAACCGAAGCCCCAAGTTTATTAGAACCCGCAAACCCAATGGTTGCAAATACAATCTATAACCGTAAGGACGGTCGCATACATATTGGCGATAAAAACAACACGGCATCCTACACAGATTCAGAAACACCCGCCACAAATGAAGAAATCGCAATTTATTCCAAGGTTATCGAAGAATTAAACAAACAAATACAACAAATCGAAGATTGTGTAAACGATATAAATGTTACAGGGATAATATAATGAAAAAATTATTGTTTATTCTGTTCGCACTGACAACCATAAACGCATTTGCAGACGACATTACCACAAATACAAACACCCCATCCACAACACCCGACGCGGCGGCGGATGAAATCCTGACATTTGACGAATATTTTGAATCCGTTCAACCATCTGATACGGTCTGTGCAACCGGTGTTTATGCAGACGCATTGGCGAAATCCGCAACCGACGATTTGGAAATGGCACACGAAACCACGGTTCGTAAATGGATTTATGATACACTGCATAACCCTGACACTATACGTGCCGTGTTGGCATGCCCCGAAATCGCAAATGCAGATGAAACAGAACAAATAAAATTCATGCCGATAAAGCACATTTTCCCCGGCGGACGTGAAATTACCATAAATTACGAAACCCAACCCAAAATCATCCGTCAGCATTTATTACTGGCCAATAAACGAACCGCCCCAACAACCGATCCAAACCCAAAATTATCGTCCACCGACGGAACAATTTGGACAAACACAGATCCCGCATGGTACGGAATTATGGTTGTTGAACACGGGACATTGAACCAATTTGTGGGACCTGATAAAAACAACACATTATCCATGCAATATATCAACGATAATATCGACACCCTATATCCACAAAGTGGGGCATGTACCAGTAAAACCGCATTTGCAGACGACGAAGATGCAATTAACGAAGCCGGCGTAAA
This sequence comes from Alphaproteobacteria bacterium, assembly GCA_017546085.1. Lineage (GTDB taxonomy): Bacteria > Pseudomonadota > Alphaproteobacteria > Rs-D84 > Rs-D84 > Enterousia. The sequence goes on from JAFYXQ010000044.1 coordinate 2,257, forward strand.
AACCATTGGTATCGGCGAAGACGATTCAAACGATTACTACGTCGCCGGCGACGCGAACCTTGAATGGGTCGGATATGCCGAAATCGTCGCAGACGTACTTATCACCGTTGTTACATTCGGTGGCGGCGCCATTGTTTCTGGGGCCACAAAAATGGCCCAGTCGATGCGTGCAATCAAGAATCTGCGCGCGGGGCTCAAAACACTTGAAACCAGTGCCGACGTTGTAAAATATATCGACCGCAGTAATGATGTCGCAAAAATCGCCGGCGAAATCAAGGCACTTGAAAAAATTAACAGTTCTGTTAAGGCCGTCGATAACACCACCGCCATCAAAAACATTCAAAAACACATTGACGATATTTCAAAACAAATATCACGAACAACAAATAACGCGGATCGTTTATCGTTGGATAATGAACTGAAAACACTAAAAAAACAACAAAATGTATTAAAAAACAAAAAAACAACCCAAGTCATAGATAATACCGATGAAATCGCAAAAAAACGTAAACAATTGGAAGAAACCCAAGACGCGATAAAAAAACTTGAAAAAACAGATGATGTAACCCAATACAAAGATATGCGTGCCAGCCATCAAGAATTGGTAAAATACGTAAATGACTTAAAACGTTTGACAAAACCTGCGAAACAAACGGGCAATGTTGCTGCCCGCACCGCAAAACATACCTTTCAAACAATCAAAGCATTAAAGGCTGCGTTTTCCGGCGGCAAGATAATCAAACGCGGTCGAAATTTAGGACGCGCCAGCAAATTTTCTGCCCGTGCAAAAGATTGGCTGTTCCACCAAACATTAAAAAACCTTGGAAAACTGGGCAAGCTAGAGGCACAGGGTGGCATTCTATATGCCGCGGTAACATTTGTCGGCGGTGTGTACGATTTCACAGAAACCAGCACCGGTGATTTCACAAACAATATTGATTTCAAACCGTTATTGTTGCTGTCTGCCGACGATATACCAGAAAGTGAAAACGTTATTAATTACGGTATGTGGTTGCTGTGGCGCGGCCATTCATATAGCGCCGCCGATGACGATGCTGCATTCCTACAGGCGATGGATTTCGCGGCAAAATTCCACGAAGATTTAATGGAAGTGCAGGGCGATTCTAATTCACCATGTAATGTTGATATATACGTCGTGCGCCCAATTATCCGAAATCCTGATGCAGATGATGCACAACTGTATTATCTGATTATGAACGACCAACCATGGACAACCGCCGATATTTAATATATTTATTCCTGTTGTATTTTATTAAATGATAAAATATAATAAACATAAATAACAGCAGGCAAGGGGGATAAAATGAAAAAATTATTATCAGCATTTATTGCCACAATGTTCACAATTTGCGCCGCAAATGCATATCAGGTCTTATCGTCAAAACAATTGGGACAAAACGATGCAAAAAATCAAAATATCGTCGTGAAATGCACAACAGATATGGGAAAACTATCCAACCAAACCTGCACACTACGCAGATATGCGAAATGTACCGGCACCGGTTCAAATAAACGTTGCAGCGGATGGCAGCCATGGCGCGATTTGCGAAATCCAAATCAACAATTTTCTGATTGGCGCGCTGCTGCTTCGACCTGTTGTCGTGCCAAGGGATTACGATAAATTAATAAAAACATCCGCCAATGGCGGATGTTTTTATATCCATTTCAATATTTAATTCCGTATTCCATCTGCGATTAATTTTGCTGCATTACCTTCTGGGCGCATCCATAAATTATCAGCGGATTTTAATTCAGAAATCATTTTTTCGCGTTTCGACGGTATCGTCAACTGACCAACCGCATTAATAACATTTTCTGCCGTTGCGTCCGGACCCAAAAATTCAGGATAAACCCCACGATTTAATAAAATATTAACCAACGAAACCCATTTAACACGTATCATTTGACGTACCAACCACGTTGTAATCTTATTCATTTTATAAACAACAATTGTCGGTATGTGCAACATCGCCAGTTCTGCTGAAACAGTCCCACTTGCCACGATTGCTAAATACGATTGCGCATAAATATCATAACGCTTATTCGCAGACACCAATTCAGGTTTCACAGGCCACCTTGTAATCTGACCTTTGACATATTCCGCGGTTGTTTCAACGGTTGGAATTACAAATTTATATCCCATATAACCATTGCGCACCAACATATCAACAACATTCCGCATTAACGGCAATAGACGCTTAACCTCTGACATGCGACTGCCGGGAACAAGTGTTATTATTTTTTCATCTTTTCCACTTTTTTTCGCAACCTTGCGCCCAATCAAGCCATCTGCAATTGGATGACCAACCGCAACTGTATTCAAACCGTATTTTGTAAAATATGGTAACTCAAAATCAAAAAACGCATATAATTTATCAAATGTCTTTGCGTATTTTTTTGCACGCTTTGGTCGCCACGCCCAAACCTGGGGCGCAACAACATGTTCGAACCGCAAACCATTTGCAATCAATTCACGTCCCGCATCAGATTTGCGCAGTTTTTTTATAACACTTTTTACAAACCCCGGCGCATCAATTGAAACAACAACATCAGGTTTTGTTTCAATAATCATTTTAACCGTTTGATTTATTCGACGCACCAATGTTCGCGCATGTGCCAAAACCTCAATCGCACCCATAACCGCCAAATCACGCATTGGGAAAATGGATTTCAACCCCGCAGCCTGCATATTCTCGCCACCGATTCCAATAAAGTCAGCCCCCGCCATTTGCGACATAATACGCGCGCCCAACACATCACCGGAAACTTCACCTGCGATAATAAAAACCGTTAATTTTTTATTCTGCATTTTTTGATGTTCCAATACCACGCTTCGAACGATTTTCAATAAAATCAATCGCATCCATCGCGTATTTATTATTTTTTACATCCTTGCGAATTTTAGCAAGACGTTCTGACACAGTACCTTCACCACCGCGAAATACCGCACTATACACAGAATGAATTGCATGCATATCTTCGTTTGTAAAACCATGGCGCATCAAACCAACACGATTTATCGTGCGATATACCGCACGTGGGCTACCATCATAAATCGCATACGGCAAAACATCATTACCAACCCCCGACATTCCACCAATAAATGCATTACGCCCAATTCGCGCAAATTGTAATACCATCGTACCACCAGACAGGATTGCAAAATCTTCTATTTCGACATGCCCCGCAACCTGAACCAAATTTGACATAACAACACTATTACCAATTTTACAGTCATGTCCAACGTGTGCGTTAACCATTATTTGACAATCATCGCCAATTACAGTCCCGTCTGACGCAGGTGTTCCAGAATGAATTGTAACATATTCACGAATTCTGCAACGTTTTCCAATTCGCAACCCGGTCATTGATGCCTCGTCCTGCCATTTAAGATCCTGACTCATAACACCAAGAACTGCAAAAGGATAAACGATAGAATCATCGCCAATTGATGTTTTTCCATCAATAACAACGTGTGAAACCAATTCAACCCTGTCGCCAAGGACAACATTTGGACCAATAATACAATATGGACCAATTTTGCAATCTGCGCCCAATTTTGCACCGTCATGAATAATTGCAGTCGGATGTATCACCATAGTAAAACCTACCTGTTATAATTAATACTATGACGATAGTACATTATTTACCAATAAATTGGTATTCAATAAATATAACAAATTATAACAAGCGTTTAATTTGCCGCCAAAAATCTTTTTCAGGGTAAGTAGTCCAATATATAATCCCCAGCGCACTTATAACAGGCATAACTGTTACAATCCCAAACATTATCAGCAATAGCGCAAAACATTTATGCCCCAGCGATACATTAACAACACGCATATGACGAATTGACATAATAAACAGTAAAAATAATGCCCCAAGTGTACCAATAAATATTGGAATTGCCTCTGTCAAAATAAATAATGCGGCACCCAATGTGCAAATTACACGCAACAACCATTTTAATTTAATAAATACCGCAAATCGAATTTTATCTGCAGGTTTTATATTAAACAATGCAATTGTCGCAATCGATAGCACACCCAATATCAAAATACCAAGCAAATGAACAATCGTTAAATTCCCCAACTGCCCAAATCTAAAAAATTCAGGCTGCATTAATATCGCAATCGTTGTAACCATTACAATCAAAACAGTCCCAGCAATCGGGCGCATTTCTGAACGTGCCATACGTCCAAGCCCCCCACCAAATAAAAACGCACCAACCTGTAATAGTGGCCCCCACCATGCATGTAAATCAGATAGCGCAATCATAACTATCAGAAAGATGCAAAATAACCACAAACGCCAATCACGCGGCACATAACACGTGCGCAAATGCGACGAAACAAACAAAGATGTTAAAAATACAATAACCGCAATCAAGAATGGCAATACAGATAATTCATTACGCAGTATCCCATAATTTCCAGCAAACATAACAACCCACAACAATGTCAATCCTGCGGTCCAAATAGTTACACGGTTTAATATGTTTTCACGATTCCAGCCAATCTTCTGCATAATTTGCGCACCAAACCAATACACAACAACAAACAAAGGCAGTGCTAAAATTGCCCACCATAAAAACGCAGGTGCCCACAACGCAGCATTATTAAACGCACTAACCGCACTTTGTACAACCATAATATCTTCCAACATAAACTTGCCTTTTTGTTTTGATGATTTATTATAAATGCATATGAGCACAAAACAAGAAATTTTTACCTTGATAAATGGGCGTGTCAAAATGCGTCGCGGGATTTACAATCCTACATCTGATGCAGTATGGTTGGCAGCCTTCGCACCAAGGAATGCAAAATCAGTTTTAGATGTTGGAATTGGATCCGGCGGGGTATCACTTTGTTTAATGGCCAACAACCCAAACGCAATAATTACAGGAATTGATGTTTCGCCTGAAATGTTGGCCGCATGTGATATAAACACAGGATTAAACAATAAACATATCGAATTAATTAATGCAGATATTTTAACATGGCGCACAGATAAAACGTTTGATTTGGTCGTTACCAATCCCCCTTATTTTAATGGAACACCTGCAAAACATAACGCGCATCACAATGCAGATATAAGAACATGGATATCAAAATCCATATCACGCGTTAGACCGATGGGGACATTTTGTATAATTACAGACGCATCAACAACTGCAATGGCTGTGGCAGAAATGTCAAAAAAATTAGGCAGCATTAATATCATACCGCTTTTTGGTGCAAAAAACATCGCGGAACGCGTTTTGATTTCCGGAAAACTAGGGACAAACGGCAATACGATTTTGCATAAAGGCTTTCCTATGAATTATGAGCCGATTTTGCGCGACGGCTTGACTATTGAAGATATTTTGTCTAAACTTACGCAGAAATGATAAACTTTATAACAAGATATTTTACATCCTTATGGGCATTTATCACATCGCCATTTCGTTGGATATGGCGCATGATTTCGCGCATTTTTCCGCCACGTCAATTTACTGTTATGGATACACCACGCGGAAACGTGTATTCTTACCACCAAAGTAGTTTTTGGCGTTTTACGCGATTTTGCGGTAAGGTAGGATTAATATTATGGGCATCTTGGTCAACCTATGTATTCGTATATCACAGACCATTATTGCAAAAACGCACCCAACAATTGGAAGAGGTTAAGTCAATTCATGCACGACATATGACTGATTTACAGGCGTATTTAGCGAAGTACAATAATTTAGTTCGTGATTTAAATGTAATCGACGACAAGATGACAAATGATAAGAAGTTATCCACCGAAGAACGCGAAAAACTGGTTAATAATAGAACAAAAACTTGGGGTGAATTGGAATTTCTACATACTCGTATTGTCGAAATGTTAAAGGATGATGAATATTCTGCAGAATATACAAAACTATCCGAATTGGCGATGGAATATGAGTTAACACGTGCTGAAAACGACGAATTAAAACGTCGCAATAATCAGCTAATTGAATCAATGTTACAAATTACAGATGCTGACAATGCTATTTTTGATACCGTAACTGCGTTAACGAATGAAAATATTGATGATTTGAATAAAAATATCAAACGAATAAACAGCACAATTATATCACTGGGGTTAACCGAAAAAACCTTATTACGTAATGCGAACAAGTATAATAATCCATTGGTTGGTTCCGCATTTACGCCAATTGAGTTCGACAAGACATTGGATGAAAAATATCAGAAATTGGCAGACAGTCTTGAACGTTGGAACGGATTGCGTCGTTTGAATGACATATTACCATTGGGCAAACCTGTCAAGGCACGAATTACATCAAATTATGGTACACGTAACGACCCATTTACTGGAAAACCTAAAAAACATCGTGGGATTGATTTTGCCGGTAAGATTGGCACAGAATTAATGGCTGTGGCACCTGGTCGTGTTGTATCTGCTGGTGAACGTGTTGGTTATGGCACAACCGTTGAAATTGATCACGGATTGGGGTTTACGACACTGTATGCGCATTTATCACAAATAACCGTTTCACGTGGTGATTGGGTGCGTCCTGGGACAGTAATTGGCTTGGCGGGGTCATCGGGCCGTTCAACAGGACCGCATTTGCATTATGAAATCAGATACAAGGGGTCGCCATTTGATCCATCAAAATTTGTCAAGGAAGAATAAGGAAAAAAATAAAATGCTAGCATTTACAAATTCATCAGAAAAACAATCCCCAACCGTTATCGGGGCAGGTTGCAAGTTAACAGGGGACATTAAAACAGATCATACGGTTCAAATTCACGGTGAAATCGTCGGTAACATCACAGCTGAAACGATTGTTATTGGTCGTGGTGGTGTGGTAACTGGGGAAATCAATACGCCTACGTTATTTTTGCATGGCACATTAAATGGAACGGCTGTTGTAAACACTGCAAATATATTTAGCGCGGCCCAAATGACAGGCGAATTATCATACAAGACATTAAACATTACCTGTAACACTGGGCTGGAATGCAAATTATTAAAACGAAAGGGGGATAAACATGAATAAAACAATAAACAAAGTCTATATTGCATCCGATCATCGCGGCGTTGGACTAAAGTTGTATTTAATCGAAATGCTGGCAGCCAGTGGTTATAACGTTGTAAATTTGGGGGTTGATGACCCGAATACATCTACCGATTATCCAGATATCGCAGCGACATTGGCAGACGCAATGCTAGACGACAAAAATTCACGTGGCATAATAATTTGTGGCACAGGCGCAGGTGTTATGATTGCTGCGAACCGATATCGCCATATTCGTGCATCACGCTGTAATACACCCAATCAGGCGCGTGATGACCGTTTTCACGATGACATCAATGTACTTGCGCTGGCGGCAGATGATATTGATATAGAAATCGCATTTCTATGCGCACAAACATTCTTGGAAAGTCCATTTGATGCAATTGAACGTCGCATAAGACGCATTGAAAAGATTTCTTAAACAAATAACACCATCCCCGATTTGGGGATTTTTTTATCCACAAATTTAATCATTGACTTACCATCATAAAAAATACTACCCTTCTAAGCATATTATAATGGGAACAGGGGAAACTTATGCGTACATTACGAATTCTTTGCGGTATTTTACCAATTATTTTATTCGTAAATACGGATGCTTATTCGGCACGCCCAACCCAAAACAATTCAACGCAGCAAACAACAAAACGTGATAGCAACGATAATTCACGCCCAACCGCCCCACGAACAACACAGAATCAAACAACATATCAAACAACAAAACGCGACAGCAACACAAATTCACGCACAATCAGTTCCAGAACAACGCAAAACCGAACCGTCGCCCCATCGCGGGGGGGGGGGGGGGGGGGGTTATATCCCAGACAAAACGTAACACAGTTACTGCGCGTACCGCTACAAATACAGTAAACGCAACAAACATAACCCAAAATAAATCACGTGCGGCGGTTGCGACACGTTTTGCACCTAAAACGACAACGCGCAACACCCAACAAAATGCAAGCCGTGCAATTATATCACGCGCCGCAACCAATTCAGAAACATTAACAAAACTAAACGACGTGTCCCAGATGACCGATTATTGCAAGGCGCAATATATGTCATGTATGGATAATTTCTGTAATGTTTTGGATGAAAATCAGGGTCGATGCAGCTGCTCGAAAAACCTGAAAAATTACGCAAAAACAGAAGAAGCACTCGAAGATGCTACTGAACGCGTTCAGGAAATTATGCAAAAAATTCAATACATCGGGCTTAGCACTGAACAAATCGAAACTATCTTCTCGCAGACAGAGGCGGAAATGGCACTGCAAGGCAGAAAAGATAACACCGAAATTCAACGCGATTTGGAACGTACAAAAAATATGCTCGTTGATATCAAAACAGGCACCGCATCATCAACAACAATTGATACAGGTGTGAATTTTGATTTGTCTGGTTTATTGAATTTCGATTTGGCATCTGCCGGCACATTTGATTTATCATCAATGTTGGGTTCTTCTAATATAGGCAGCACCAACACTTCTTCTATCAGTAATCAACGTGGCGAACAATTGTATAAAACAGCTGCTGCTCGTTGTAAAACAGCCGTTTTGGCCGATTGCCAGAATCATGGTGTTGATATTTCAATTATCACAAATTCATACGACATGGAAATTGACAAGGCGTGTATCACATACGAAAAAAATCTGGTTGCGGCAAACAATCAAATGAAGAAGGATGCAACAAATCTATCATCATTCTTGCAACGTGCACGTTTGGCATTGGCAACACAGAAAAACGCATATGATTTACGCGAATGCGTAACCGCGCTTGATTCATGTATGCAGGGTGATTTTGTATGTGGTTCTGATTATGAATCATGTTTGGACCCAACCGGTAAATACATTGTAAACGGTGAAATCGTTGTTGGTTCCACACCGGGGACCGCAGATACGGCAAATACCGGATTGTACGACATATGGAATTCGGCTGATACCACCCCAGTCAACCCATGGGTGGGTGATGATACATTATCAGAATACATCGAAGAAACCATTACGAATAATATTAGCGATATCAGCAACACATCGAAATCCCAAAGAACAATGACCACATATCTGATGAACAAGATTGGATATCATAAGGAAGACAAGGATTTTGGTATGTGCATGTACGTACTGAACCAATGTCAGAATTATACATATGATGCCAAGAAGAATGAATATCTCGTTGACAATCCGGTAATCAGGGAATATCTGCACAGAACACTTGTAAACATCAAAACATCACAGGATAACAAAATCGCAGAATACGCCGAAGAATGCATATCAGACATTGTAACATGCCTTGATAACAATAATTTCGATTTGAATCAGATAAATTCACGCGCCGGTCAAATTGCAATGAATGCATGCAAGGCACAGATAACCACCTGTATGTCTGTTACGAATATAACGGGCGACGACGGCAATCCATTAGATCGTTCTAACTGGGTTATTGCCGTAATGAACGACCCAACCAACATACCAGATTCAGACAACAATAACAACCAAACCGGCGGCAGCGGCGAAGGTGGGAATGGCAACGAAGGAACACAAGGTGGCACAGGCGGAAACACAGGCGGCACCGGCGAAGGTGGAAATAGCAACGAAGGAACACAAGGTGGCACAGGCGGAAACACAGACGGCAACGGCGAAGGTGGAAATGGCAACGAAGACACCACAAACCCACCAACATGTAATTCAGATACACAAATCTTATCCAACGGACAATGTGTTACATATGAAAATTTCTGTAACAGCACCACAAATGCCCACGTGGCAAGCAGCGGCGCATTGTGTATCATAACGGGTCTAAACGAACAAGAATGCATCACCGCCACAAATAATGCAAATGGACACCTATTAAAACACGAAGACTCACCAACCTTATACGGCAACATTCAGATGATTTCTTCGACACCCCACTGTTTCTACATACTACACAATAAGTATATCGAAAAACAAAACGAATGCACCAATCTTGGCGGCACATTAACAGAAACAAATACAGATTGCAAAATTACAAACAAAACAGAAACAGAATGTACCAATCTTGGCGGCACATTTAGGACGTCCACATGCACCATTACAATGTTCAATAGTGGCAATACAACAGAACCATTATTATATACCGCAAACGATATAACTGGGGAATGCAATTATGACATGACAATAAATAGCAGCGGATATTGTCGTTGCCAAACGAATTTCGCAATTGATGACGATACTGATACATGTACCGCCTCGGGCGCCACGAAAGATTGTAAAACATCCGATGGCACCGCCGGCAAACAAACATTCGAGATTGATCCCCCATGGCTTTTTGGGGAATGGTCCGAATGCACCGCAACCCAACCCTGCGACATCGAAAATGGCACCGGCGAAGAAACATTCACCAACGGTGAATGGGGAACATGCATGGTAAAAACTTGCAATGAAGGATATGCACCATATGAAAATACATGTGTAAAAGAAGGCGCAAAACAGGATTGCGACATCGAAAATGGCACCGGCGAAGAAACATTCACCAACGGCAACTGGGGAACATGCATGGTAAAAACTTGCAATGATGGATATGCACCATATGAAAATACATGTGTAAAAGAAGGCGCAAAACAGGATTGCGACATCAAAAATGGCACCGGCACACAAACATTCACCAACGGCAACTGGGGAACATGTACGGTAAAAACTTGCGATGATGGATATACAGTAGCAGGAAATATATGTAGAGATGATGCGGTAATAACCCTTTGCGGCAATACAGGTGGAACTTGGGATTACACCTCCCACAAGTGCACTAATTGCCCAACCTACCTTTATAATAATCTTGACCTTTACTGCTCATATTACGAAAAAAACGATAAGGCAGACAAAAAAATCGATATAAGCAACGTACTGAGTAATTATTGTTCTTCTTTACAAACACAATCCGACTGCGAAGATGCAAAAACAAAATCAACCGATGTCTGCTATAACAAACAAGCTCGTGGCATTTACCCACTTGGCGCGACCCCCGATGTACAGTTATGCATATGGGATCCAACCTACGGATGCAGTCGGAGACATGAATACACAACGGATTTCTGTCCGGTGGATGGCGAAACACGAAATTGTACAACCGAAAACGGCACCGGCGAACAGACATTCACCTTCGATACAACAGATGCAACCGCCAACCAATACATAATAAACGAATGGGGAACATGGGGCAACTGGTCCGAATGCACGCTAAAAGAATGAAACACAGACCAAACACCATACGGCACCAACGTTATCTATGAATCTAATAAAACATTTAATTACGATGAAGACATCACGTTGACCACAACATGTAATTCAGACGACTATATATAAAAACATCATCCCCGCACATTATTCGCCCGCCCCACTTGTGTGTGTGGGGGGGCAGGGGACAGAATGACGATAAAATTTTAGAATTTCTGTTTATATTTAATTTTATTTCACGAATAATATCCCCTTCGTCATCCCACTTTTTTTGTCATTCCTGCACTATACCTTTGTCATTCCTGCGCAGGCAGGAATAGGGTCCCCAAACTGTGCGCAACGCGCACCAATTACATCACATAAAATTCAAACACAAACGTTTATAATATGGCTTCGTTTCACTACGCACTATACAGACCCCATTCCTGCCTGCGCAGGAATGACAAGTGGAAAACGCAGGGATGACAAGATTTTTAAGCAAAAAAATCCCCCAAACAGGGGGATTTTATTTTTTCACAACGAAATTTACCAACTTCTTTGGCACAACAATCGTCTTAATTATTGTAGCACCGTCTAACTTGGCACCCGCTGCGGTTTTGGCGGCTGCAACAATCATTTCTTCGTCTGCATTCGCCGGAACAACAAATTCAGCAGCGCGTTTTCCATTTATTGAAACAACAATTGTCATTTCAGTTTCAACCAATTTTGACGCGTCAAATGTTGGCCACGGTTCAAACACCAACATATCGTTATGTCCCAACTTTTCCCACATTTCTTCGGTCAAATGTGGCGCAAATGGGTTTAATACCTGTAACAATGTTTCATATGCAGGGCGGGGCATTTTGCCGCTAAACGCATTAACATATTCCATCATCGCAGAAATAGTTGTATTAAACTTCATATTTTCCAAACGTTCCGTCGCATCTGCAATCAATTTATGCTGCAAGCGTTCCTGCGCCGCGGTCATTGGCTCATCAGTTAAATTATCCGACAAACCTTCGACACGTTTCAGAAAACGTTCAACACCACGCAGGGTATCTTCGGACCAATTTGCGCTTTGTTCCCATGGTCCCAAATACAAAATAGCCATACGACATGCATCCGCCCCACTGCGCATTACAACATCTGAACTCGGAACTGTGTTTCCGCGCGACTTTGACATTTTCGAACCATCTGCCGCCATAATAAGACCATTGCTGGTACGTTTTTTATATGGTTCAACATCTGAAACATATCCTAAATCATGCAAAACCTTGTACCAAAAACGCGAATACAAAACATGTCTTGTCGTGTGTTCCATCCCGCCA
>JAFYXQ010000006.1 GCA_017546085.1 Alphaproteobacteria bacterium
AAACCTACTACCTGTCTAGGATATGCACTTTTGACTTAGTCAAAGTTTGGATATTCCAAATTCAACTGTCTGCACATCCCTTCTTGAATTTTTGATGAGCTGCTTTTATTCACAATGTTTGCGTGTTTTACAAGAACCTGTTTCATACCGTTCGTTCCGTAAACCGCAGAATTTCAGGGGTTGAGTTTCTTTTTGTTTTGTTGTCTCAACTTGAAAGCCCGCTTAGTATGCGCTCAAACTTCTCAAAAGTCAAGCGGAATTTCGAAAATAATTTCAAAAAAAATTAATCCCACCTAAAAAAACTTAGATTTCTGCGGATTTTCCTCAAAATTTTTTTTTAATTTTTTTACTTTTTTATTGCAAATTTATTGCAAAAAATGATTCGGATAGGGCTTTTTATGATTCGGAATTATGATTTTATACCCACATAATCATCCGAATCGTCAAAAACACCATCAGAATCGGTACGCAAAACCTAATTTCACCATTGGATAAAGCCTCCAGTCTGATAATTTACGATTCGCATCGTGTTCAGCAGCCGCAACATCCCTATCTAGCGCAGCTATTGTTACCGGCCCCCAGGACGATGTTTCCTTATTATATATATAAAGCTGTTCGTGCGGGATTTCCAAATCCATTCTTGCCGGTCGATTCGTAAAAACAACACCCGCATCTATAAAAAAGCTAAAACCACAAAAAATATCAAAGTCAAAACCAGACCCCAAGTAAGGACCGTAATATTTCCAATCTATTTTAGCTGAACCAGAAAAGTTATTCCCGTTATAGTAGTAATGGTCGCCCGCCAAATAAAAATAAAAACGCTGAGCGGGCGCCTCATCAATTGAGCCAAATATTTTCGAATCAAGACTCATCGCGCCCCATACATAACCACCTGTCAAACGCCACGATCCACGAAACGGATAGTAATCCACCAAGACATTACCATGCCATGCATCAAGCTTACCTTCATCTATCTTAACCCCATCACCAACGTCGCGCCCATCTTGCATATATCTTTCTATCATAGAATCAATTGCTGATTTTAGCGGATCGGTTGTTGCAAGACCAATACGTGCACCAAAATATCGCAACCAAGGGCTCGATAATTCTGGGTTATGATATCCGGCAAATATATTTAAGCCACCGGTTACAGAAACGCCAACCCCAGACTGAAACCCATTACGATACCAAGGTTCAACAGGTGCCGTACCGTCCGCAAAACACGACACCGTAAACAACATTCCTGCCAAATAAAAAATTATGCGCTTCATTGCGATTATATTTAATCAAATGCAAAACATGCAAACAATTAGTTTAAATTCCTGTATCACATATTATGCAAACAAAAAAAATCACGCTTTTAAACGCTATCAATTTATGATATAATCATAGGTATGAAAACCAGAATTTTTATTTTTTCTGCACTGATTTCTATGTGCGGTTTGACGCCAGTACATTCGTCCGAATGCATTGGTGATGATTGTGATATAAAACCATTAATGTCCCAAGAATTTGAATGGACACAAAACGCAGCACCACAGCAAGTGCAAGAAATTATCGAAATTGAAGAGTGTACAGAATGTGCACAAGAACCAAGAATGGTTAATGCAAAACTGCTGACCATTAAACCTGTGGCACCAGACAATCGTCCACCATTATGGGATGGTTCACACAATACTAAAACAATACGCGCCGCGGACAAGACAGTCGATTGGCGCGATGGCGTTCCAATTTGGGATGATTCAATTTCAAGTTACCGATACAAGGATTTTAGCGATTGGTTTATTGAACCGATGCCGGAAATTTATCTGCGCGATACCGATGCGAAACATCCTGTTGATTTGTATCAGCAAAATATGGCAGACGCAGAACAGACGCGCGCTCGTATCGAAGAATTATTAACACCAAAAAAACCTGATATCAATCTGTGGTTCACAAATGCCAAAAACGTTCAGCCACGCGCTGAATACGTCGCACAGGACATGACAACAGTTGTCCGCGATGTTTTTGGCACCACAGATGATGGATGTCCGTTTGAAACCGAAACAGAATGCAACATTTGGCGCAGAAAACCAATTGTTCGCGAAACAGTTTCACCACGCAGTCCAAAATTACGCGATATTAATATGTCCGAATTTATTCAGGCAGCAACCTGTAACAAGGAAATTACCGCAAATGAAACCGTGTCGGCACCATTGCTTGCACGTTATAGAATGCTGATGAATTCTGCCCAGGCATGCTGTACGGATGGCATGGTATATTCATTAAGACAAGCCGGCGCAAACGAAGCACTGATATATAAATTTATGGCAGACGATGCAAATTTCTATGGTTTTGGCGCACGCTGTCTGATGATGACAGATTACGATTTGGATACAAAATATCCGAACACAGCAACCGCCGTTGTCGCAGCAGATGTTCGCAACGGATGTTTATGTCGCGGGCGCCAATGGTTTGAGGCAATGCTTGCGCCGTTTAAGCAAGCATATGAAGCGATGCCCGAATTTGCAGATATGCCGTTCCATTACACATACACAGATGGTTTAAAACGTGAAATAACAGTATCAGTAAACAATGATATACAGAACGTATTAAAACAATTGGCACAATGCCCGTAAAAATCCCCGCCCAATCGGGCGGTTTTTTTTGCCCCCCACGAAATAACATAATTGAAAATTTTTATTTAAATAAAATTTTATAAGCCCTGTTCGCTATGCGGCACTGCGTAGTTCTGCCCACGCAGGAACGACAAAGAAAAGGCAGATTTGGATAATAAAAAATCCCCCAAACGGGGGATTTTTTGTTTGTGTTTTTAGATTCCTGGTACAACATCTTTCCATGTTGCAATCCATTTTCCGGTATCATCCTTTTCACCAATCAAGACACAGAAATTACCCGTGCAAGTATTCTCAAGATTTTCAACTTTATATTCTTTGTCTGCAAGCACCTTTACCGCTTCGGATTCCAGATCGGTCAAATCAGATAAATCTGCCTTGGATTCCAATGCTGTTGCAACGGCCGCAGATGTAACAAGATTGTTATTATCAGCAGCAACAGCGGTTGCAATATCTGCTGCAACTGCGGATACCGTACCATCTGTTTGGGTAACTGTTGTGATATATTTTCCGGCACCACCTGCGCTTGAATCCAATGCATCAATCGCAGACTTATCCGCTTTCTTGGCCAGTTCTTCATCAACATATTCTTTATCTACTTTGGTAGAAACCGCGCTATCAACATAGTTTGTTGATGCAATGCCGCCGACTGCCGCATTTGCCGCAGTTACCGCCAACATTGCTATAACTGATGATAATAAGATTTTTTTCATTTTTCCTTCATTTGGTTATTTGTTTATTTTTTATTCTTATTGTCGTGGTATGACCTGCCAACCAAACGAAAATGC
>JAFYXQ010000045.1 GCA_017546085.1 Alphaproteobacteria bacterium
AAAAATTTTTTGATATAAAACCGCCGGTACATATTGATTTTGTGCCATTTTGTAATTTAATTTGAACAATGCTGTTATAATCGGGATCAGAAAGACTGCTGTATGTTCGACGATCATATGTTCCGATGTTGCCGCCAGGGCCCGCAAATAATATTCCCGGGATAAAATATAATAAGAATATCATGTTTTTTATATTCATTGGGTAAGGGCTCCTTCACAGCGTTGTGCAACGGATTGTATGTTTCGAATAGTTTTTATTGTTGTTGCGTTTAAAATACTTGATGTTGCGGATATGCCTGCGGATATTCCAGAAAATGCATTTGCTGTTTTGTTTAATCTTTTTTCCTTGGTCGGGTCGCCGTTGCGTATATCTGTGGAATTTGCAAGCGCGGATGTTATCGTTGCTGTTGCTGCAGTTGCAATATTTGCAGATGATGTAGCAAGGGACGCAATGTTTGCGTTTGTAACCTTGTCTATGTCGTACAGATGAAATTCTTCACAGGTATTTATAATATTTTGCAAATATTCACGGTCCGATTTGTTTCCGGAAATATACATTTGCCCCATTATGGGTGTTAATTCAGAAATGGATTTTAGGCACAGTTTGATTTGTTCAGATACATCTTCGGATTGATTTTTTATGTTGCCTGATAATGCTGTATTGGTTATTGCCGTTGCT
Organism: Alphaproteobacteria bacterium; assembly: GCA_017546085.1. GTDB lineage: Bacteria > Pseudomonadota > Alphaproteobacteria > Rs-D84 > Rs-D84 > Enterousia. The sequence continues at coordinate 680 of JAFYXQ010000045.1, forward strand.
GTATTTGTCGCCATTAATCCTGTACGGATGTTTCCGTGCTGTTTTGAATCGTCGGTAAGTTCTTGGTATTCTTGCATTTCTTCCAATGTATTTTGTGTTTCGTACCAGTCAACTAAGAAATCAACGAATTCTTCGTCAGATAAATTTTCTGCACTTTGGATAGATTTTTCGATTTCAGCAAGTTTTTTATCAATTTGTTCCTTGGTTATGCCGGCATAAAGTGCGCCGCCTGCTGCGACTGCACCAATGCTGGATACTGTTATATTTCCAATGTTTTTGTTTTTTATATTTGTTATTTCATCTGCAATCCCAATACAATTATTTCGCGCAGATTCAAGTATGACATTCATGTCGATTGTGTCACACAGTGATATCTTGGGCAGGATTATTAATAATAAGAATATTATCCTTTTCATGTCTTGGATTGTATCATCTTTTTGGATGCAATACAATTTGTTTTTTTTGTTTTAATAATGCGATACCATCGTGGAATTTTTCACCGTCTAATAGTGCTTGTTTGATTCGTTTGCGCAGGGTTGTGTCTGATGGATATTTTGATACATCAGGCGAAGATGTGTTGAATAAAAATTTAGACATTGTTGTTTGTGGTTCTTGTTTTAAAATATCAAAATGATTCCTGAATAATCGAATGTTTGATTTTTTAGGTAGGTATTTATCAAGATTGTCTGACATTAGCCAACTTTCGATAAAATAATTAGGTTGCGACGGTAAAAATGAAAAATAGGATGGGATTTTTTTACGTGCAGTTGATAGCGATTCTTGGGTTTCTGAATCAAGTAATTTACCACCGCGAGGTACGTGAATATTGATACAGAATTTATCAGGGTTAATGAAATTTGGTATGTCATAATCGTAATGCATTATTTCGTATTGTAGTCGTCCAAATTCAACAATGTGTGCATTGGTAAATAAACTGCCCCAGATTAGTTGTGATATTTCTGAGCCAGCTACATTATAGATATCAATGCCGCGTACACATGATTCAAAAATTCTGAATTTATGTGTTTCTGTTTGTTGCGAATCGAATTTTTTGTTTTGCATATTTTGATGATGTTGTGCGTATCCTGAAATTAATACAAGGGCAGGTAATGCATCAACTGTGTCGCGTTTTAAATTATGGGTCCAGTTATATTTGTCTGGTGAAAATAATAGGTTGTTTAAAATGTATGCCCCGAATTTAAAATCTGAATTTGATGAAAATTGCTTGTAATATCTTGTAAATAAATTTATAAAGTTTTTATGTTGATCAAGATTATAAAACTTAATCCCATCAGTAAAATCAATGTTTTTTAGCCATTTTTTTGCTTCGTTTTTATCAAGTTTTTGATTGGAAATATGTTCTGGAATTTGAGAAAATCCGATTCGTTGAAGTATGCTTTTGCATGTCATATATTCTCCTTTGTTAAATTTTTCCGATATACATTTTATTGTATAATTTAATATTTGAAAAAGTAAATGGGATTATTTAATTATAAAAACTTGCATTTGTCAGAAAAAAGTCTATAATTATGCCCGTTCGGTTAAGCGAACAGTAGTTTTGGATGCGTAGCTCAGTTGGTAGAGCAACTGACTCTTAATCAGTGGGTCCAGGGTTCGAGTCCCTGCGCGTCCACCAAAATAAATAAACCGCCGTGTGCGGTTTTTTGTTTTGTAAGGACAAGCGGACGAGAAACCGTAAAAGGGTTCGGGGCGTCAGTTGGTGAAAACAAGTGTAAACGAAGTTTGAACCATACGTAGCGAAAGGGGCCCATTGTGGCGATGCGCCACAAATGGGAATCAGACAGTCCCTGCGCGTCCACCAAAAATATAGACCACGTAAGTGGTCTTTTTTTATTTCGTATGTCTTAGAGATTACATACCTATGCAAATGTTTAAATAAGATTGATAGAATCAAATTGTTGACATGAAACTTTGAAAACACACAAAAAACTAAAAAGGAGAAAAAATGAAAAAGTTAGCAATATCAACACTGGCTGTGCTGATTGCATGTCCTGCGTTTGCTATGATTAATAACCCATCAGAGGGCAGCAGCTGGACAATGTGGGGTATGGACCCATATGTTGGTCTGCGTGGCGGTATGAGTTATACAAACCTGAATGTCAAATATGAGGGAAATAAAGAATCTATGACAGATTTCATCTTCCAAGGTCGTGCGGCAATGGGTTTGGAAATTTGTGATACCGTTCGTTCTGAAATCGAATGGTCTTATTTCGGCAGAATGTCTGATCAAGAAAACTTTGGTGCAGGCGTTGGTGGTATCGATGTAAAGACCAAAATGCAGACTTTGTTATGGAATTCGTATTGGGAATTTGGCCCATATCAAATTGTTAGACCGTTCGTTGGTTTGGGTGCGGGTGTCGCATTTACAGACTTTGAACGCAAAGGTGATTTGATTCCACATCATTCAGAAAGCAAGACACGTTTTTCTGGTATGGGAACATTGGGCGTAACATTTGATATGGAACGTTTTGCTGTTGATTTGGCAGCGCGTTATACGTACGTCGATATCCAATCAGGGTTGCATAACTTTGGTGGTGATGTTGGTATCAGATTTATGTTCTAAGATAAAACGCCCGATTGGGCGTTTTTTTATTATATAAAAATACCCCAAATTAATGGGGTGTTTTTAGGTTAATTTTGCGAGTGCGAGTTTGTTTAAGAAACCTTCTTCGATGGCGCTCAATAGCGAATTTAGTCCTTCGTTTGTTTCGCCGTCATTTTGTAATTCTTCCAAATGTGAAATAATTATTTCACAAGATTTTACCAAATCGCGATTTACAAATTTTGGATTCAAGATATCAGATTTGAAAACTTTTTTGTTATCTGTTGCCATGAAATAGGTTTCTGCGATTGCGTCAACCCATGTATCAATATCTTCGGTCAGGCGATCAAACAGCAGGTGTTTTGAATATTCATCTGTGGACCAGTGATTTATCTTACATGCATATTTAAATGCAAGTAAATGTTGCATTAGTTCATACATTGTATGTTCTCCTTTGGTTTGTATTGTGCAAAATTGAATTTATCATAAGTTTAGAAACTGTTTTATAGGAACCTATTCAGATCGTGGTATACGCAGTAAACGCTTTGATTCCTAGGGATAGGTACCTGACGAAAAATGAAAAAAAATAGGTTACAATTTGTTGCGTACCATAAAGAAAAAAAAGGAGAAACTTTATGAAAAACTTAACAAAAAAAATAGTAATGTTTGCATCTGTCTTGGGTGTTGCTGTATTAATGGCAGGCTGTTCTAGCTGTCCAAAAAAGTATCATAACAAACATATGCATACAATGCGTCATGCACAACCAGTAGAAATTGTAGAATCAGATACTATTGTCGTTTATCAGACGTATGAAGATGCAGATGTTAATCATGTTTACGCAAAGATGTATACTCACAGTAGTCATGGTGGTGAATCTAAGATGGGACATATCAAATTCCGTGAAACAGACAGTGGTCTGAAAATGGAAGTTGATTTGAAAGATTTGCGTGCAGGTGTGCCATATACAGTCCGCTTGTATCAATGCGATTCTTGCTATAATGATGCAAAATGTTGCAATAATTCACATATGTTGAATATTAAATTGCCTATGCTCGAAACGGGTGTCAGTGGTAAGTTAAAGCAGACTTATATGATTCAGGGACTAAATGCAGCGCAATTAAATGGGGCAAATATCTATCTGGAACGTGATGGTGGATATAAAGCAGCATGGGGCAAATTGGAAAAATAATTAAATCAGTATGATTGCATCTTGGAAATTCCCGCATTTTTGCGGGGATTTTATTGTCGTTGCATTAAGGATTTTTTCATATAATATAATCATATGGGTTTAAGGTTGGAAATGAAGAAATTCTTGTGCTTGATTGTTTTGTTGACAGTGTGCGTTATATGCGAATCGTTTGCAAATGTATCTGTTGTGATTAATCCAAATCAGAATTATTCTAATGTTATCAATATAGATGAATCTACGACTATTGAAAATAATGGTGTTTTAAATTCGGATGTTTATGTTTGTCCGCGTTGTTTGTTGTATGTTAAAAATACTGGTGTAATTAATTCAAAATTTTATTTGGGGGATGGTGCAAAAATAATTCAGGTTATTTCTGATTCGAGTCATGTGAATAAAATTGATTTTGGAACAAATTATATTGTCCATTTGGAATCAGGTGATGCTGTGTCGGTTGCTGCGATTTCTAATGTTGCTTCTGGGGCTGACAAGGTTGTTGTGCGTGATTCTGTGTTGGATTTATCAGATGGAAAAACCGATTCGTTGCCACCAATGGAATTTTATGGTGCGGTTAAGTTGATTGTTAGTGGAATAAATTCGACTGATGATGTTTTATTATTACATAATGTTACCGGTAATGGCACGGTTTTTGTTGTTGATGCACAAAATAATCCGATGTATTCGCGGACTGTTTATTATAATGGTGGTGATTTATATCTGAAGGGGATGCGTGAAACCAATTATGATGAAATATTGGGTAAAGATACGGCTGATTTGATTGAGGATTTAAAAGAACAAGATCCTGATAATCCATTGTTTGAGAATATGGATTCTGTACGGGACAAAAATGAATTAAATAATTTACTGTCGCGTTCGATTTATTTTAATCCTGATGTTTTATTTGATGCATTACGAATTGTTAACGCGCTGGATATTACGAGTGTTTCAGATAAAGTAGAAGGTTTTTCTGTCGCGCCATTTGGAATATTGTCTGACGATTTTTATTTGTATGGGGTTGGAATAAATTTAGCAGGTAATATTACCGATAAATTTAATATGGATTTAGGATTGCGTATGGCACGTATGGAATTTAAGAACAGTTTTAATGATTTTGAAAATACAATGTATGGTGCGAATTTAACATTAAATTATGATTCTGATTATGGGGTGTTTATTCGTGCAATGGTATCTGCGTATTTATCGCGTTTATCGATTGATAAGGTTGTTTATAACGGTGATGTTATAAATAACCCACGTGCAGCATCAGGGGTTATGTTAATTGATTTGGGGTATAAGGTTAACTTAGACGATGCTTTTTATATTGCGCCATTTATTGGTGGAACATCAGAATTGTATATGCTTGACAATATAAATAAAACAGATACACGTTTTAGGACAGGTGTTGGGATGGGGTATGTATTCGATTCGTTGGGAATTAGGTATGATTATAATTTGCGTGTCGCTGCTGATATGAAAGGTGATGTTGGATTGAATCTGCAGATTGCAGCGATGTCCGAGATGGATGCAATAGGTGGTGATATAAATTTAAGTGCCGCGTATGTGATGGATATGCTAAATTATATGGCAACTGTAAAAGTAAAATTCTTGTTTTGATATAATTATTAATCAATGATTTTTCCACGCAAAGATGCCTTGTTCGCAGCGGTGATTTTTATTTTTGCTAATTCTGGTGCATTTTCACGATGTGCGACGATGCATTGTTGCATAAAAGGTGTGCGATAAATTAGATGGTTGCCAGTTTTATCTGGCCCTTCTAATAAACATTCGAGTGTTTTATCAACACAGGATTCGTTAAAATCGCGCTGAATTTCATTTAAACAATTGTCCAATGCGGCAAGGCGTTGTGCCTTGATGTTTTCTTGGATTTGGTTTGGCATAATTGCCGCAGCTGTATGTGGACGTGGTGAATATTTGAACGAATAAGAATTGATGTATTTTATTTGCTGTGCAATTTTCATAGTTTGTTCAAAATCCGAATCTGTTTCCCCGGGGAATCCAACAATAAAATCGGACGATATTTGAATGTCTGGACGTGCAATTCTTAATTTGTTTATTATGTCGCAATATAATTCCAAAGAATATGGACGATTCATACGTTTTAATATTTCTGGTGCGCCACTTTGAATTGGCATATTTAAAAAGGGTAACAACTTTGGTTCAGTTCTGAACATGTCAATTAAGTCGTCTGTCATTTCTGTTGGGTAACTTGATGTAAAGCGTATACGCATGATTTCTGGGATTTTTGCGGTTTCGCGTATCAGGTCAGATAATCGATATATATTGCCATTTTCGTCAGTGTATTTGTATCCATTTACATTTTGCCCAAGGAAACAAATTTCGATTGCCCCCGTTTTTGCTGCGTGTATTGTGTCGCGCATGCACGCATCGAATGGGCGTGATAATTCACGACCACGTGTGTATGGAACAATGCAATATGTACAACAGTGGTTACAGCCTTCTTGGATTGGTATGTAGGCAATGCGTGGGCTGCGTTCCATTTGGGGCAGGGAATCAAATTTTTCCAAGCCGCCTAAATCGATGTTGAATAATTTTGCGTCGGGATTTTCAATAATTTCAGGTAATTTATGATAACTTTGTGGTCCCAATACAAAATTTAAGTCTGGGATTCTGCGAAACGCGGTTGCACCGGCTTCGCGTGCAACGCACCCGACAATGCCGAATAGGGCAGATGGCTTTTTAGCGCGTCTGATGCGTCCCAATGCTGAAAAAACTTTATCTGTTGCCTTGGCACGTACTGCGCAGGTATTTAATATGATTATATCCGCATCAGAAACGTTTTGGGTTTGGACCATGCCACGATGTGTTAACATCGCAGCGATTCGCCACCCATCATAAACATTCATTTGACAGCCAAAGGTTTGAATAAAGAATTTTTTCATTTTATTTATGTTTTGTTCGGTTGTTTCGTATATTTAATTTTATTGCTTGTTTTGTGGCATTAAATGTACGACAGCAATGAAAGTTGCGATTGCGCTTTTCGCGTTTCGCAATTTCTTTCAGTGCATTTAGACGTGCTTCTTCGCGCAGAAAATGAATTAAACTGTTGTACACTTTTATCTTTGTTTTTCATTTATTTTATTTATTTGTACCATTGGAACTTTCTTGATGCCGTACTTTACGCCTGTAATAGGATTTGCTTCAACGATAGTGATGATATCAATTGTTGGTATTTTTTCTTGCCTTTTTGACATGTTTTTCTCCTTTTTTTATGCTAGTTTTTTACGTAGAATTTCGTTCACAACCGCTGGGTTTGCCTTGCCACCGGTGGCCTTCATAACATTGCCAACAAAGAACCCAAGTAATCCAACCTTGCCGGATTTATATTGTTCCACCTGTGATGGGTTGGCGGCGATAACATTATCCACAGCCGTTTCGATTGCAGCGGTATCTGTTATTTGTTTCATGCCAAATTTGTCTGCGATTTCATGAGGTGTGCCAGATTCGCCATCTAACATTTTGATGAAGATTTCTTTGGCCTGTTTTCCGTTAATTTCATTTGCGGCAATCATATCAACCAATTCGGATAAATCAGATGGTGTTATTATGCGCATTTCGTCCACAATGCCTGATTTTTCATTTTTGACATCCCAATTTTCTGGGTGTGCAAACAATTCGCTTATCATCCAGTTGGCGATTGATTTTGCACGTTTGTCATTACCGTTTACCGCGGTGTCGAACCAACGTGATATGTCTGTCGATTCGGTAAGACGGGCGGCATCGTATTCAGATACCCCGAAATCATGCGTATAGCGCGCGCGGGTTGCAGATGGTAATTCGGGCATAGTGCTGCGAATGCGTTCAATTGTTTCATCGGAAATTTCCAGTGGTAATAAATCTGGGTCTGGGAAATAACGGTAATCTAATGCATTTTCTTTGCTGCGCATAACAGATGTTGTGCCTTCGCCTTGATGATACCGCATCGTATCCTGTGAAACGGTGCCGCCATTTTCGTATATTTCAATTTGACGACGTGCTTCGTATTCAATGGCAGATTTAATAAATTTAAAGGAAACCATATTTTTTGTTTCTGTGCGTGTACGGAATTCTTTACTGCCGACGGGGCGTACGGAAACGTTTACGTCTGCACGCATGGAACCTTCTTCCATGTTAGCCTTGGATACCCCAAGTGCTCGTGCAATTTCGCGAATTTCGCGCAGGTATCTTTCTGCTTCGTCCGGGGATGAAATATATGAATTATTTTCAGGATTTTTTGTGTCCAAGAAAGTTACAATTTCTAATAAGGCAACACCTGTACGGTTATAGTCTGCAAAGGATTTGTTTGGATGTACATCGTGTTTTAATTTTCCGGCATCTTGTTCCAAGTGTGCGCGTTCGATTAAAATTTTCTTTTGTTTTCCATCGTCGCCCATGATTTCAATCCAACCACGACCAACAATTGGTGCCTCATCCGCGGGTTGTGAAATCTGGTAGCCTTGGGGTAGGTCAGGGTAAAAATATTGTTTGCGGGCAAAACGGCTGGTGCGTGAAATTTCTGCGTTTATGCCAAGGCCAAATTTAATAACCTGTTCAACGCAATGTTTGTTTAATACAGGTAACATTCCAGGCATCCCTGCGTCAATCATTGAAACCTGGGTGTTTGGTGAAACACTTGGGTTATAATCGGCAGATGCGCCACTAAATACCTTGGAATTAGACAATACTTGGATGTGCGTTTCCAGTCCGATTACCAATTCCCAATCACATGTTTTGCCTTTTATTGTAAACATTTTTTCTTTTTTCCTTGCTTTTTTGTTTTTTGTATCTTATTATCTGTTCCGCAGTTGGCTAGGTAGCTCAGTTGGTAGAGCAAGGGACTGAAAATCCCTGTGTCGGCGGTTCGATTCCGTCCCTAGCCACCATCTCCTTTCTTTCGACCGTTGCGGTCGTTTTTTTATTATCAAGGAGAATAATAGAACAATTCACCTTAAAATCCCCGTTGCGGCGGTTCGATTTCCGTCGGCTCGCCACCATACCCTTTCTTTCGACCGTTGCGGTCGTTTTTTTATTGTTAAAAGAAATGGTGGAACAATTCATTTTTATTTACCCATAATTATTGTTGGACGGTTGTCAACAGATGCTGCGGTTTCAATATGTTTTGCCAATTGTAAAACGCGCATATCATCAAAGCGGCGACCTACGACCTGAATTCCCAATGGTAAATTGTTTTGTGCCAATCCGCATGGAACACTGCACGCAGGAACCCCAGCCAAATTCATCGCGACTGTGAATAAATCAAGCGCGTAATATTCAAGTGGGCTTAAATCAGAATCCAATGGCATTGCAGTGCCAGCACTTGATGGGCAGATTATCAAATCGCATTGTTCAAATGCGGAATTAAAGCTGTCTGCAATCATGCGGCGAACGCGTGCGGCCTGCATAAAATATACGTCATAGGATTCACTTGATAAAACGGCCGTACCAATAATCATACGACGTTTCACTTCGTCGCCAAAACCGGCGGCACGTGATTTTTTAAATGTGTCATAGATGTCGCTACCTTCGACTCGTACACCGTAACGCATGCCGTCATAACGGGCAAGGTTTGATGATGCCTCTGCCGGGGCGATAATGTAATAAGCGGCCAATGCATCCAAGATGTTTGGTATGGATACCTCAACAATTTCTGCGCCCATTGATTTTAAATCTGCAATACGTTTTTCAAATAATGTTTTCATGTCAGTTGAAATTTCAACGTCTGCAAATTCTTTGATAATACCAATGCGTAATTTTTTTCCGTTGCCCAAGATTGGTTCAAGTGGTGCATTGCATGTAAAACCATTTGTGGCACTGGTTGAATCCTTGGGGTCATGTCCTGCCATTGCAGATAACATTAATGCAGCATCGTCAACTGTACGTGTGATTGGTCCAGGCGTATCTAATGATGATGCAAATGCAATACAGCCCCAACGTGAACATAAACCGTATGTTGGTTTCATACCAACCAGTCCTGTAATCGCGGCAGGGAAACGAATTGAGCCGCCAGTATCTGTACCTGTGGCGGCGATTGCCAAGCCTGATGCAACAGACGAAGAAGATCCACCCGAAGAACCGCCGGCAGTTAATTTGCGTTCCATTTGCCATGGATTAATTGGTGCGCCAAAGAAACTGGTCTTGCTGAATGTGCCCATTGCATATTCGTCCAGGTTCGCTTTTCCCAATAATACTGTACCTGCATCAATTAATTTTTGTGAAACGGTTGATTCGTATTCTGGAACAAAATTTTCCAACATACGTGATGCCGCTGTTGTGCGAATCGTGCGTGTGCAGAATAAATCTTTCATTGCGATTGGTGCACCATCCAATGCCTTGGCTTCGCCCGCGGCACGTCGTGCATCAGATGCAGCAGCATCCATCATTGCGCGTTCTGGTGTTTTTGTAATGTAGCAATTAAGATCTGCACCGTATTTTTCAATACGGTCTAGATAGCACCGCGTTAATTCGACGGCGGAAATTTCACGATTGTTTAGTTTTTGTAATGCTTCAGTTAATGTTAGGTTTATCATTTTATTTGCTTTTTTGTTTGTTTTTTTCTTGGATTGCGTTGATTTGAATTTCTGCGATACGATTTTTTTCCATTTCGGCAAGCAATTGATTAATTGCCCGATTATACTTTTCTATTTCAGAACGGATTTGTTCGTTACGTTCGATTAATTCTTGTTTCTTTAATTCCAAATTAATTGTGTCAATTTGTGAGAATTTAGTTTTATATAGTTCGCCAATTTTTGTTTTTATTTCTTGGTATGAAACCCGTCCGAGTGTGCGAAAATATCCGCAAAAACGAGGTTCATCAAATTTATGAAATAGTTCAAGTAATTCTTCGATGGTGCAAACGTCGCCCCGTTTAAGTGCGTTCGATGTGCGGGTCGAAAGTCCAAGAAGATCGATACTGTTTTGGTGTTTGGTCATTTGGCATACCTTACATTTGTTTGTTTTTTGCATAATGTTGTGGGAACAAAACTGCACCCAATGTATTGCGGATGAATTCATCGCGACATTTGCCGTTTTTCAAATTACGCGCACAACGTTTTATTTTTGCAACTTCGTCCATGTGTGAATTTGGTTCGCCACATTGTGGGGTGTTGTCCAGCCAAAACATTTGGCTAAGATTTAATGAATTGTAACGACGTTGGTGCCATGCTGTGCGTCCCAAGCGAACAGTGTCATTGTATTCAGCAGATAGGCAGTAAATGCATGCATTTGGTTTTGCTTTTTCTATGCTGAACGTGTCCATTATCTTTAATAGTTCTGTGAACGATATATCACCCAATTTTGCAATTATATCAGGGTGTTCAGAATATGGTTCGTATGCGACAAAATTGACAGGGATGTCTTTTTTGTTGTTTGTCATTTTATTCACCGTCCATAACCTTGGGTACTGCGAAATAGCCGCGTGATGTGCCGGAATTGTCAGGTGTGTTTGCCAAAACCAAATCGCGAATGTTTCCGTCTGTTACAATATCTTCGCGTTGGGGCAATTTATGTTCCGATGGGTTTAACATTGGTTTGACATTTGTTGTGTCGATTTTCTGTAATTTATCCAGCCATTCAATAACGGAATCAATGTTCATTTGTTCCAGTTTTTCAGGTGCGATTTCAATTTGAATTAAATCTGCAAATTTTTGTAATTGTTGCTTGCTAAATGCCATTTTCAATCCTATTATTTATTTGTAAAGGGAATTATACTATGATTTTGGCAGATTTCAAGGCTTTTCCGCCTATAGGACGTGTTTTAGGGATAGATTGGGGGTTTCGGCGTATCGGTGTCGCGATATCTGATCCAACACGTCAATTTTTCTTTGTAAGGCCGGTAATTAATTTTAAAGCTGGGGCGACAAATCATGCACAAATTGTTGCAGGTGTTGCAGAACAAGAATCCGCGGTTGCGATTGTTGTGGGGCTGCCACTGTATTCTGATGGCACTGAATCTGATACGACAAAAATGGTAAAAGGGTTTGTCGCAGAATTAGAAAAATATACTGATTTGCCAATTTGTTTGGTCGAAGAAAATTTAACATCTGCGGTTGCGCAGGAAGAAATGGGACGGGTAAGAATTCGTGATTTGAAAGAAAAATTAGATTCTGAATCTGCGCGTGTGATTCTTGAAAATGCAATTGCTATGATAAACCGGTCTTGAAAAAAAGACCGGTTTTGCTGTGTATAGCGTGTTTTTTTGTTCTCTTAATCTTCGTTTTTATCTGGGATGTTTCCGTCGGCAGATAACAAGACTGCAACCCAACGTGTGGAATCAAATTGGGCGCATATAATGTATATTGCAACCAACATAGGTACACTGAAAAACATTCCGGCGATTCCCCATATCATGCCCCAAAATACAAGGTTTATTAATATGGCGAGTGTTGATATGTTTAATGTTTTTCCTGTTAATTTTGGTTCGAGTAAATTTCCAAAAATAATTTGTAACGTAATTAAGCCGATTGCGGTTAAAATAGGTTGTTGTAATGTTGGTGCAGATACCAACGAATACAATATTGGTAAAGAACATGCAACGATTGCACCGATTGTTGGAATGTAGCTTGTTATAAATACAATAAATGCCCAAATTCCTGCGAATTCAACACCGATTAATTGTAGCCATATAAATGAAGCAACACCTGTTATTGCCGATATAGTTGTTTTTATAAACAGGTATTTTTTCATGTTGGTATCAATACTGTCCAAAATAAATCGTGATTTCTTGGATTGGCGTTTGTTGGGAAATAATGCTGAAAATTTACGGTTGAATGTACTTTGTTCTATAAACATGAATATCATATAGACAATAATCATACCCATTGATGTTGCAATTCCTGCCAGTGAAGAACCGATGTTTGTTGCGATTTTTGTTATGTTTGGTAACATGTTTGCATCAAATTTTATGCCGATAGATTGAGATAGATATGTGCCAAGATTTACGAGCTTTTCTTGAATGGCGGGTAGTGCAGCCAGTAATTCGGAAAACATTGGACGGATTTGGGTTGCAAATAAATATATTACCCCGAATACAGTGATTAATGTCGCAATATATGATATCCAATTATATGTAATGGATAAAATCTTTTCTCGTTTATTGTTGGGGTGTTTGTATGGAAATATTTTGCGGTAATAATCAGATATCGCGTTCATTAAATACCATAAAAATGCTGCTATTAATAATGGGATTAGGATTGAACGACCAATCCATAAAAAGAATATTAGTGCTGCAAAAATTATTATTCCGTTCATTTGTTTTATCCTTGGGTGCAGGTTAGAAAAACGTGCGTATAGCACGTTTTTTTTATTGTTCTGTTTGTGGTGCAGGTTCAACTATTTCAATATTTATAGATTCTGTTGATTGTGTAATTTGTGGTTCTGTTTTTGCGCTAAATGTTACAAGTGCAATTGTTGTTATTAGCAAGATAATATTGATAATTACAGCAACACTAGAAAATTTGCCACCAATGTTTTTTTGTAACTGTTTTTCGCCAGTCTGTAATACCCATATCCCATAAATCAGCGCCATTGTAAATGTTAATAATACTGAATTTGTTCCACCAAGTATTCCAGAGAGTAGGGTTATTATAATAAAAGAGATAATGGTATTACGTTTGTTTTGTAATATCCAATTTGTTAATTTTGAATACCAGTTTGATTGTATTTCGATTGAATTTTTCTTCTTTTGCGGATCGTTCATTAAATATCCAGCTGCATAAAACATTGTTGTGCCGAATGGAAATGAGAAAATAAATTTCCATGTTGGAATCTTCATTTCAATACAACGACAGTATAGTGCATAAATGTTTAAGAAAAATAATCCGATGCTATAAAGTATAAAGAGGCTAAGAATGATGGTGGTTATAGCCAAGACAATAAGTGTTCCTGTTGAAAATGTCGTTGAATGAAGTGAATGCATTATGATTAGCGAAATGGATATAGTTATGAATGATGTTATGATTGTGGTTAACCATTGGCCATTTGCAATCGCAATAAAACTGCGTTTGTCCATTGGACTGTTTTTAAATTGTTTTATTAATTTTGCAATACAATAAATAAATATGAATGTAAGAATCCCAAATGCAAGTGTGTATGGAATTGGTTTGTATGTATTTGCAATTACAGCACCAAGGATGGTTGTAATAAACAGTATGATAAATGTGGTAATTGCAAATTTTGCTGGTTTCCCAAATATCCATTTAGATAGTGATAGTTTGTTTTCTTGTGTCATGGTTTCCTTCTTTTTTTATTTGTATTTATTTTATCACAATTTTTCCATTAGATAAAGTAGTTGTGTTTGTGGGTTGTATCATTTTTGTGAATGCCTGCTGATGCGATATGATAATAAATGTTGTGTCGGTCATGTTTTTTATTGTGTCCGCAATTAATTGTTGTGTTTCCATATCGGCACCAGAATCGGGTTCATCAAGAATCGCAATCTTGGGTTTTGTTAGAATTAAACGTAATAGCATTATTCGTTTGCGTTCGCCGCCGGAAAAACCAACGTTTATACAGCGGTTTAACCATTCGCGCGGAATGTTTAATTGTTCGCGGGCGGATTCCAATGCTTGTAAAAATTCGCCCATGGATAGGTCTGTGCCAGATTGATAATGTCTGTGTGCAATGCATGAATGTTTTAAAAAGTTTGTAATGGTTAGACCATTGATTTCTGGTACGTGTTGCGCGCCAAGAAATATCCCCATCAATGCACGTGTTGTGGCGTTTTCATTGGTTATATCTTGGTTGTTAAATGTTATTTGGCCGTTTATGATTTTATAATCCGGATTGCCGGCTATTGTTTGGGCAAGGGTGGATTTACCACTGCCGTTATGGCCTGATAATAAATGTCGTTCGCCTGATTTTATGGTCAGGTTTATGTCATTTAGTAATTCTTTGTCGTCGAATTTTACTGATAAATTTTTTATTGTCAGCATTTGTTAATCCTTTGATAATGCCATTTGTATTAATTGTTTTGATTCTACTAAGAATTCCATTGGCAGTCGTGATATAACAGGGCCTGCTGTTGCGCCAATGATTAGTGCGATTGCGGTGTCGGTGTCGATTCCTGCTGTATTTAGATAGTTTATTGTTTTTGCGTCAATTGTGCCTGTTGTTGCTTCGTGTGATTGTATATTGTTTTCGCCGTTATGTATAAAGCGCGGAATTGTATTTGCTGTTGCGTTATTTCCGATAAGACGACTGTCGCATTTGGATGCGTTTTTGCAATTTGAACCAGAAAAAGAAACCAAACTGCGGAATGTTTGTTGTGATGCGTCGGTGGCGATTCCGTATGATACAATATTTGATGTGGTGTTGTCGCCGATATGAATCATTTTTGTGCCGGTGTCTGCCATCTGTCCGCCGCGGGTGATTGATAGTGAATAAAAGTCGCTATACGCATTGTTTCCGGATAAAATGGTTGATGGATATTTCCATGTGATGGCCGAACCAACCTCTACCTGGGTCCATAATAATTTTGCATTTTCATCACATTTTCCGCGCTTGGTTACGAAGTTTAAAATTCCGCCTTTGTTTTGTATCCCGTCGAATTTTCCTGCATACCAATTTTGAACGGTTGCGTATTTTATGGTTGCGTCTTTGTGAGCGATGATTTCAACGACCCCGCTGTGTAATTGATGGTTTGGGCGTCGGGGGGCGCTGCAACCTTCCATGTATGTCAATTCTGCACCTTGGTCAGCGATGATAAGTGTTCGTTCGAATTGTCCGATTTTTGCTGTTTCGATTCTAAAGTAACTGGCCAAATCAATTGGGCATTTTGTGTTTGGTGGTATGTAAACAAATGTTCCGTCAGAAAACACAGCGGCGTTTAGTGCGGCAAAGAAATTGTCTGTTGCAGGAACGACACTGCCCAGATATTTTTTTATAAGGTCAGGGTGTTGAATAACGGCGTCTGAAAATGGTAAAAAGATAATGCCTAGTTTTGATAATTCTGCTGTGTATGACGTGTGTACGGAACGACTGTCGATGACGGTGTCTGTAGCCATGCCGAGTAGGGCTTTCTTCTCGCTTTCTGGCAGTCCCATTTTGTCATATGTTTCTTCGAGGTCGGAATTGTCTATTTCTGATGGGGCGTTGTAATAATTTAATTCGTCATAATTTATGTTTGGGTATTCTATGTTTGCCCAATCTGGTTCGTGCATTTGTTTCCAGGCGTGAAATGCATCAAGACGCCATTGCGTTAACCATTGTGGTTCGTGGCGTAGTTGTGATATTTCGCGAATGAGTTTCTCTGATATTTTTTTCATCAATTGCTTTGTGTTGCGAGCTGTTTTGCCTGGGCAAAGAATGTTAATGATTGACCAAGCAGTCCGTCCGTAAATGTATTTGATAACAGTCCGTCAGGTTCTGTGGTTGTTAAATGATGTAAGAAGTTGTCTGCGCGACGCATATAGTTGTCTATGTTTCGTGCAACTTCTGAATCGAGTTTTATTCCGCGACGCAATTTTTCAAGTGCAAATGGGTTTTTTGCGTATTCGTCCATTATGCCCCCAAGGGCGCGCCATAGGGGGTGTTCTTGGGTGTTGCGGGGCATTATATCGATTGCTGCCATGATGGGTATTAGACTTTGCAGCAGATCTTGGTAAATCATTTCTGCATTTTCTGCAATTGCGTTTGTGGCGTATTTGTTCTTTAATACAGATTGCATTTTTACTATCAGGTTGTATTGGTGTTCAAGGGTTTTGTTTATGTTTGTTATTTTTGTGTTTATTTTGTATATGTAAAGTGTGGTGGTCGCGATAATCAGCGTTAAAACAAATAATAAAACAAAAATAATCGTGTTTTGCATAATTTTATCCCTATGTCTGTGTTGTTCGGTCAATAGTATAACATCTTTTTTTGCGATTCGTTTGTTTTTATGAAAAATGATTTTTTTAGTGCTTTTTGTGTGTTTTAGGTCTTGCACAGATTCGGTCAAATTGTTATAATAATGATTAAATAAAGGAAATATTTAGGGAAAGGAAGTCTAGACATGTTCCGTAAAATTTTAATTGTTGCAATGTTTGCAACGGCAGCAGGTTATTGTTTTGCTGCGGAATTTATGCCGCAGGTTGTTACGTCTCAGGTCTTTTTTGAACAAGAAAAGATTGCAGATGAAAATGTTTATGAACAGGTTGATGTGGCCGAAGTTTATCAAATGCCGGTAGAGGTGCCAGCATGGCCTTTGGCGGGGTCGGATGCAGATGTAACTGTTTCGTGCGGTGGGGCGTCTTGTAATAAAAAGAAACAGGATGATAATATTCGTATAGTTTCCAAAATTGGTACGGATTTGGTTGTTGAAAACAATTTTAATTTGGGTGCACGTGGTGAATTTGCAGGTTGGTCTGGTGGTGCAAATATGTTGCATGGTACACAAATTCCAGTTGGTTTTGATGATGAGTGTAATTCTAACTCAGAAATGCCATTGTTGCATCGCGAGGTTTTAGAAGATGATGGTGGAAATGTTTTGACTGTCTCGCGCAGTGGTCGTAAAAATTGTGGTAAATATGCGGATGGTTATGATGCGTTTGCGGTTCGTGCTGGCATGAAGGCGGACCCATCAAATGATACTGCGGTTGTTGAACAAGAAACAGAGATATCGGTTGATGTATCAGCAGATGCAGAAGCGCCAGTTAATTTGTCTGATCAGGTTCGTTCGTGGGTTGTGGCAAATGGTCAAACGTTGCGTCAGGTTTTGCAATCTTGGTGTGATAAGGAAGGCTGGGATTTGGTTTGGGCGACATCTCGTGAATATCCAATAGAGGCGAGTGCTGTGTTCAAGGGGCGTTTTGTTGATGTTGCATCCGCGTTGGTTCGTAATTTTGGACGTGCGACACCAATCCCATATGCAAAGTTTTATAAAGGTAATAGAGTGTTGGTGATTTCAACCAATGAAGAGTAGTCTTAGATAAACAGATATGCCGTAGGAGATATGATTATGATAAAGACCATGAAATTATTTGTTATGTGTGTCTTGGTGTTAGGGACGGTTGTAGGGTGTGCCAAGAAAGAATCTGCCAAGGTGGCGGCGTCTGTTGATCAGGATTTTATTAATGCTTATGATGCATTTGAAATGGCCAAGAATCCACGTGCCAAGGTGGCTAGTGGTGATACAGTTTCTATGTCGGAAGGTGTTTGGTTGGGTAATAAATCGATGGTTTTAGAACATCGTAATAATTTGCCGTCCCAATTTGAAACTGATACGGGTGTTACGATTTTGTTGAATGAACCTGTTTCGTTGCAGGTTTTGGCAAATGATATTTATTCAATCACAGGAATTCCTGTGAAGATAGATGGGCAGGTTTCGTCTGAAAAATTGAAAAAATTGGTTAATGTTGCATATACTGGAAAGTTGTCTGGATTGTTGAGTCAGGTTGCAACTGATTTGGATTTGTTGTGGTATTATGATAAAAACTCAATTGTTTTTTACGAAACAGAAACCAAGACGTTTACATTGTATGCCCTGGGGACAGAGGTTGCGTATCAAACATCTGTGTCCACAGATAATGCAAACGAAGTTTCTCTTGAATCAACCCTAAAAGAATGGGACGAGGTAGAAGGGGCGATTTCTTCTATTATTGGGAAAAGTGAAAATGCTGACTTTACAGTTTCACGCAGTTTGGGAACAATCACTGTAACTGCATCGCCATCAATTTTGGCACGTATTGGTGAATATATTGATCGTCAAAACAAGCGATTAAGTCAACTGATTACAATTGATGTAAAGGTTTTGCAAGTTACAATTTCAAATGATTCTGCATTTGGTTTGAACTTGGCTGCTGCGATTAATTCTACGTCTGGTTTGAATATTGTTGCGAATCCAAAAAATAATCTTGCATCAACAGAGGCCAGTTCAATGAATATTGCGGTGTTGTCCAATGCAGTATCTGCCTTGACTGGCGCGACACATATGGAAAATGGTGTAACGGTCGATGGTGCATATACGGCTGATCAAATTGCAAATGGTTCGTTGTCTGGTGTTGCGGGTAGTAATGCGTTGATAGAGGCTCTTGCAAAACAGGGTAAGGTTTCGTTGGTAACAAATGTTGGTGTTACAACACGTTCGAATCGTGTCGCGCCGGTCAGTAACACACGTACCACGGGATATATCAAACGTTTTGAGTCTCGTAATTTTACAACTGTTGAATCCAGTACCGTTGATCAGGATGATTTAGAAACTGGTTTTACAATGCAGTTATTACCAAATGTTTTGGAAAATGGAAAGATTTTGTTGTTGTTCCGTATGTCAGTACGTGAACTATTGCGTATGTCCACCCAAACAATTGGTGAGGTAACCTTGCAATTGCCAGAGGTTGAAGAACGTAGTTTTATGCAGGAAGTTATTATGGAATCAGGTCAAATGTTGGTTGTTTCTGGATTTGAAAAGCAGACTAATCAAGATACACGTTATGGCCTTGGGGATCCTGACTTTATGGCATTATCTGGTTCGCGTGAAACCAAGTCCGCGCGTGAGGTTTTGGTTGTTATCTTGACACCACAGGTTTTAATTAGCCCGATGGATGCAGAACGTAGTATTCAGCAACACTGGGGCGCGCCCTTGAACTAAATTAATATAATAATACGGTCAGGGTGGTGCATGTATATCTAATACACTACGCCACCCTGATTGTGTTTATATTCTATTTAATTTAAAAACAATGCATATAATGTATTCATAATTATGTGTTTAGGAAAAGGTTTCTAGATATCAAAAAAAAGAAGGATAGCAAAAATTAATTATATTTATTGATTAATACGTTGTATTAATTCATGTAATATCCATACACGTACAGCAGATGATAAATTTGTATTCGGGGCGCGTGTGTCATCAATTTCATTTATTATTGTTGCGATTGATTTTCCATTACGTGCGGCTAATGTGTGTAAAACGTCGATAAATTCTGGTTCCAGTGTGATACTTGTTTGATGGCCTGATAATGATACGGAAATTTTTTTCATGTTTTATATTTTTCCCCCAAGTAAACAATCGCTTATTGCGCGGTATGCATCATCGTATTTGCGCAGCGGTCGCAAACCAATGTTATCTAACATATAACATGTTCCAAATGCATCGTATGCAAACCAAAATAAATCGTTGCGACCAAAAATTGTTTTTCCCCTAATTTGTTCAAAAGATGCCATGTCATCATTAACTTTAATTAGTGTTGGAATTGGTGCGCGGGTGCCCTGAATGATTTCAGTTGGTGCAAATATACAGCCGTTGCCCAATGTAATGCCCGATGTACGCATGAACAGTTCGTTTAAAAACATTGGTAACATTGCGCGACGACGTTGTTGTAATGCGGTGTTTGTTGCAGATATCAAATTCATCGGGGCGCAATCGTATGTTTTTGCGCCACGTGATTTTATGTTCGATAAAAATTCATCGCATGTCATGTGTTTTCCTGTTTCCTGTTACATGTCGCGGTCGGCAGCGATTTGTGAAGCGATGGTTTCTGTTAATCTATCTTCTGTGCCGTTTCCGCCTTCGCCACCACCGCCAGTACTCGCAGGAAGGTATATCTTTCGCGCGGGGTTGGGCAGCCATATTGTTTCGTTGCCGTACTGTGATATTATAAATCTGTCAATATTATAAGAAAATGGATAGGTCCAGCACATAAATAAATTATCCAGTTCTAATTTTCCGCCCAATGACAATGGTGTGCGAAAGCGTATTGATACATTTTCTGGGATTTTATTTCCCATTATCAGATTCATAAATTCGTCCTGATCAAAATTCATAAATGCCAATGTGTCAACGGAATCTGTTAATGTTTGTGCAAATTCATGACATAGTGATTTATATTTTGAAAACCAGTCAGGTGTAACTGTGCATTTTGTTGGGGTGATTTCAACAAGTGGCATATCTTTTATGCCAAAATCTGAAATTTTTTTCTCGGCCTGTTCCAAGGTTAGGTGCATCAAAGTTTTCCTATGTAATCAATCACCGTAGAGATATATGTTGAAAACGCTTCAAAATTTTCACGCATATCATCATCGGGTTCTTCGTTTGGATGTTCTGATACATATTCCCTTAATTCGTCGAATGTGTCAAATGTTAATATTTCAGGAATGTGTTTTGTTTCTGTGATTTCAGTTGGTTCAACAACGAATCCGACAATCGTTATTTCTATGTCGTCAAGTGTGTCAAAGAATACTTGTTGCATGGTTTTAATTGCTTTTTCTAAATCTGCGGTTGAGATATTAACACCGCCGATGAAAACGGTTTCATTTGTGCCAATTGCAAGAAGGTCTGTTTGTATGCCCGAGATTTTAGGTGCAGGTTTTATAACATATCCTGCAGATTCAAACATTTCGCGCAGTTCAGGATAATCTTTCTTAGGTGCGGGTGATGTTAATTGCGTGGCAGTTGAAATTGGGGCAATTGGCGCAACAGGGATAGTGTTGTCTGATTGGGATAAATTGCCAGGAATATTTAATCGGGCAGGGCGTGTTAGTCCCATATCAATTGTCGGTGCAGGACTTTGAACATTTGTCGTCTGTTGTGTCGTTGTGATATTCGTTGTTTTTATGTGTGGTTTTTCTATGTGTTTTCTTAGTTTTATGTGCCTAAATTTTGGTCGGATTAATATGTATAGACCAGAAATAGCTATTGTTGTACATGCTATCATAGATAGGTAGAAAGATGTCTTGATTGTAGCATTTGTTGCCTGTGTGCGTGCAAGATAATCCCAATGCGCGCCATAGAATATATTGAAGCCATAAATGGTATTAAACCAAAAGCATGTTATTAACGTTGCAGCAATTAGCCACAAGACGCCAAGTAAAATATTATCAATTTTCTTATTCATAACGTTTTTAATTATATCATATTTGTGGTAAACTAAAAAGTATAATGATGGAAAAAAATACTGTTTTAGAAGAATATGATAAAAATCTTGCGGCATGGTGTGTTGTAAATATGGATTCAACTGATTTGGCCGCGGTGGTTAATGTGTTAACAGAACGTGGTGTTTCTGTTTTGTCTGTGCCGGCAAATGTGGTTGAAACTGTTTGGCCATGGGTGGAAAAACAAAATGTGAAAATAATGGCACGTTTTTATTTTCCTGAAAAAAATATTTCTGAAAAACAAATTTCTGATGTAACGCAACGGATTAATACTGCCTTTAAGCAGGGGGCAAATGGGGCGCAGGTTTTTTTGCCGTATGCTGCATTGGCAGATTTGGTTCAGCAGACACATCTGATTCGTGATGATTTATTTTTTAATAAATTTCTGTCAATTGGTGTCGATATCTCTGAAATTGATTCGTCGGATTGGGGGGATTTGTTTCAAAATTTGAATAAGATAAACGCGTCTGCGTTAACAGTTGTATTAACCAAGGATGATGGAAATAAGTCTGACTTTGTGGGACGGATTTATGGAATGCTGGATGCATGGAATCAGGATAATAAATTTGATTTGCATTTTGCATTTGGGCCGAATTTCCTGCGTATAGAGCAGGCATTAAGACTTGTTAAAATAATGCAGCCGTCATTGATGAAGAATATGCGTTTCTTCGTTAATGTTTGATAATTAGGTATTTTGGATTGTTTGTGCCGGCTTTGTTTTTATGCTGATAACGTGTTTGTATTATTTTCATGTCGGGTATTGTTGCAGATAATGATGTTGTTTTAATCTGTTCTAAAATCCAATCAAAATATTCCCAATGATCTGTGCCGATAATAATTTCACCGTTGTCAGTTAAATATTTCGATAAGGTGTTTAAAAATTCCGCGGATAGCAGGCGGCGTTTTTCATGTCGTGCCTTGGGCCATGGGTCTGGATGCAAAACCCAAATTTGTTCAAATTTCGAATCGGTTTCGCGCAGGAAATCGCGAACATCGTCCGCCCAAATACGAATGTTTTTATATTCGTCCAAAATACGATTCGTTTTTTCGTCTGTTATTGCAGACAGCAGGCTTGCCACGCCGTTCATGAAGGGTTCTGCGCCAATGATGATTTTGTCAGGGTTGTTCAATGCCAGTTCACGTACGTGTTCGCCCGCACCAAAACCAATTTCCAAAATGTCGCCGTTTTCAGGTGTTAATGACGGCAACAGGTTAGTAATTAAGTCCTGTTGACGGGCGGATAATTTTTTGCCATGACGGCGACCAAATGTTCTTATTTCTTGTTTTTCCATATATTTAGTATAGAATTGAGTAACTAAAAACACAAGGATTATATAGATATGGCCGAATTTCCAAAACGAATCGATTGTGGTGATTTTGAAATGCTTAAACCAGATGCAACTTTTCATCTGGCAATAGAGCTTTTTAATATGGTTGATAAAAATCGTGTTTACTTGGAACCTTGGTTGGGTTGGGTTGATTATGTAAAATCCCCTGAAGATGAGTTTAGAGTTGTTCAATCTGTGGCACAACCTGATACAGGTAAATACCTTATTTTTGCGAATAAACATATTCATGGTATGGTTGGTTTTGTACAAGAATTTAAATCAAAACAAACGGTTGAAATTGGATATTGGTTGGATAATGCAATGAATGGTCGTGGTATTATGACACGTGCTGTTGAAAAATTAACAGGTTTGGCGTTTGATGTTTGGGGGGCAAATCGTGTTGAAATTCAGGCTGCATTGGATAATAAAAAGTCGCGTGCGATTCCAGAACGGCTGGGCTTTAATCAGGATGGTATTTTGCGTCAGCGTGAAATTGTACGTCCAGGGCTTATTCAAGATGTTGTTATGTATTCAAAATTAAAATCAGAATGGGAAAAAGGAAAAGTAAAATGAGAAACGGTTTATCAAAAGATTTAATTGCACGCGTTTTGGGTACAGCACCAAAATATACAATTGCAGAACTGGAAGAAAAATTCCCAGCACGTAATTTGGTCGAAGGTGCAATGGTTACTCGTGTTGCCCCCAGTCCAACTGGTTTTATGCATTTGGGAACATTGTATCAAATGATGATTGCAAAAAAATTAGCACAGCAATCAGATGGTGTATTTATGTTGCGTATCGAAGATACTGATACAAAACGAGAGGTGCAAGGCGCGGTTGATGTTATATTAAAGTGTGCAGATGCCTTTGGTTTGCAACCAGACGAAGGTCCGACATATGGCGGTGAATATGGTTCTTATTATCAGTCAGAACGTAAGGAAATTTACCATAGTGTGGTTGCAGAATTGTTGGAAAAGGGATTGGCGTATCCTTGTTTCTTGACGGCCGAAGAAATGGATGAAATTCGTGAAAGACAAAAAGCCGCAGGTTGGGCAACAGGTATTTATGGTGAATGGGCGCGTGATAGGGATTTGACCGAAGAAGAAATTGTTGCGCGTTTAAATAGCGGTTTGATTCCATCGATTCGTTTGTATTCAATGGGAAATAAAGATAATAAAATATTTTATAATGATAAGGTGCGCGGTCGTTTAGCATTTCCTGAAAATGACGAAGATATTGTTTTGATTAAATCAAATGATGGGTTGCCAACATATCATTTTGCGCATTTATGTGATGATCAC
>JAFYXQ010000046.1 GCA_017546085.1 Alphaproteobacteria bacterium
CAGATTTACAGTCTGCCCCGGCTCTCCAACTCCGGCGCACGCCCAATCCTTGGTGCGGGCAGCGGGAATCGAACCCGCATTTCAAGCTTGGAAGGCTTGCATACTAGCCTTTGTACTATGCCCGCAACAAATTCAAAGCCCTGTGATTATATACTAAATAAAAACAAAATCAAGCGATATTTATTTCTATCTATCATAAATCACTGGTGTTTTATTTATTGTATATATCCGCCCCCGATTTGGAACATTATAGTAAACATACACAACATTTGATGCCCCCATTGTATTTTTCCATGGGTTAAAATCACCAATTACATGACGCGATGTATTATACGGAAAAACCGCCCTGAATGTATTATCGAAAACGCGCGTATATTCATCTCCAAATTCGGGATACACAATCATATTCATTGTTATAACACCATTCGGGGCAACACGTTCTTTTAAGCGTTCCATAAATTCAACCGTTATAAAACCTTCGGGAACTTGAAATGAATTCGAATATATATCCAACAAAATAAAGTCATACAAAGAATCTGAATTCTTCAGAAACTGCGATGCATCTTCAACAATAAACTTTTTATTATCCGATAGTTTTTGTTCTAAAAAATATTTTTCCGAAACATCTTTTAATGTATGTTCTATATCAACAAATGTATAATCATTTCGCGTATCTTGCAACCCAAGTGTAAATCCCCCTGCCCCCAGAACTAAAATTTTATACGTTCTATCCTGCGGCATATTATAAATAAAATTATTATTTATATAATCGATATAGTCAGACGTTGTATTTGTTCCCTTGCCAATTACAGACATCGCCAAACCATTCATATATAAAATACGGGCATCTTCAAATTCAGACACAGAAATTGTAGAATTAGCATTGTTAACCAATATACCATATTGTCTGTATTGATATGAATTACTATTTATCAACCATGATCCTGTCAGTATTACTGCACATATCACACCCACCCACCAACGTGGATACAATATAAACGCAGCCAATGATGCCAATATCGTTATTAAAATAACAGTATAATTAACACCAACAAATGGCATTAACAATAATGTCGTTACGATTGATCCGATAACCGATCCAATCGTGTCCCACGCCATTATATTACCAGTACAATTTTTGTTATAGCTATGTAACAAACGCGATAATAACGTTGTATTAAACCCAAATAAAAACGGCCCAATTGATAAAAATAACATAGAATAAATAAATGTCTGTAATGCACCAGATTTAATCCCCATCATATACAGCCACGTAAAATAATCTGTTATTAATGTAAAACTTGCGCTGCATACTGACATAAATGCAATCAGCAAAAAACTAATATTTAAAATTCTTCGAAATTTAACATCTGAAATATTTCGCGATTCCCCCAGAAAATACCCCAGCGACATAAACCCTAAAAATATTGCCATAATAATACTTGTTATAACTGCACTGCTGCCAACATAAAAAGACAGCTGACGCAATACAACTAATTCCATCGACAAACTAACATAACCATTCAAAAAGATAAGAAATACCAATAGCGCTTTTGATAATTTTTGCATAAAATCCCCTTAACTTCATCTGGGCATATAATACTAAAAAAGCCTATTTCTTGCAAATTAAAACATCAATGAACATTCATTAATCTGATATCATCAAATTCAGAAAACCTGTTAAACATGGCACGTGCAAACGGACATAATGCAATTACATGACGTCGCTGACTGCGCGCCATATTCGCCACATTTCGCACCAATGTTAATCCAATATTTT
Source organism: Alphaproteobacteria bacterium (assembly GCA_017546085.1). Classification (GTDB taxonomy): domain Bacteria; phylum Pseudomonadota; class Alphaproteobacteria; order Rs-D84; family Rs-D84; genus Enterousia. Next base: position 1,781 of record JAFYXQ010000046.1, read on the forward strand.
TATTTCTGAAATCCGGTTCAACCGCAGTATAGTCTATAATTAATTTATCAACACCAACACGAACAAAGGTTATTTCACCAACCTTTTGCCCACGATAAATGGCATCAAAACCATCATGCTGTCGTGATTCGAAATATTGAATTTCCTGTTCCATACAATATAGAATAACAGGATAAAATATTTTTTACATAAGACAGTATTCAAAAAAACACCCGTCTATCGACGGGCATTTTTTATAATTCTGCACGAACTTCTTCGACCTCGTAACATTCAACACGGTCGCCTTCCTTCAAGTCATTATACTTATCAAAAGACATACCAAATTCAACGCCACCAGACACTTCTTTAACCTCGTTCTTTTCGCGACGCAGTTGTCCGATTTTGCCATCATATACAACAACATTGTTACGCAACAAACGAACAAATGCATCTTTTTTGATTGTACCTTCGGTCATGCGACAACCGGCAACGCGCACCCCTTTACCCACAGTAAACAATGCAATAACATCCGCGTATCCAATAAACGTTTCACGTTTTTCTGGTGCCAATTTACCGGACAGAATTTCCTTAATTTCATCTGTAATTCGATAAACAACACTATGATAACGAATATCAACAGCATTATTACGTGCCATATCGCGAACCGCAGAATCTGCGCGTACATTAAATGCAATAATCACAGCACCAGATGCAGTTGCAAGACGAATATCACCTTCGGTAATTTGACCGACCCCAGACGACAGAATTTCAACACCCACTTTATCTGTCTTGATATCTTTGACCATATCAGATATTGCCTCAACAGAACCCTGAACATCCGCACGCAAGATAATCGGCAAGATTAGTTTTTTATTGTCATCACGTTTTGCAAATAATTCTTCAAGTGAAGAACGCTTAACAGCATTTGCTTTATCTTTGGCCTTTTGTACACGATACGCGGCAACTTCACGTGTTTGCGCTTCTGTTTCCATAACACGTAATTCATCCCCGGCATTTGGAACAGAATCCAACCCCAAAACAACAACCGGCTGACCTGGGCATACAGACTTTACACGTTCACCATTTGAATTAATCAAACCACGAACACGACCAAACGTTTCTCCAACGACAAAAACATCACCAATCTTTAATGTACCCTGACGCATCAAAATTGTCGCAACCGCCCCAAGGCCCTTTTCTTGTTTTGCTTCGACCACATATGCAACTGCAGGCATTTGTGCATCAGCTTTTAATTCCATCATCTCAGCCTGTAACAAAATAGCTTCTTCCAATTTATCCAGACCTATTTTCTTGGTTGCAGAAATTTCAACACACTGAACATCACCACCCATTTCTTCAACCTGAACTTCACGCTGCAACAAATCTGTTTTTACACGCATTGGATTAGCTTCTGGCAGGTCAATTTTATTAATTGCAACAATGAACGGAACCTTGGCTGCACGAATATGATTAATTGCCTCAACCGTTTGTGGCATAATAGAATCATTTGCGGCAACAACCAAGACCACAATATCCGCCATTTGTGCACCACGTGCACGCATTGCAGTAAATGTTTCATGCCCCGGTGTATCCAGGAATGTTATAACCTGTCCCGATTTTGTTTTAACCTCATACGATGAAACGTGCTGTGTAATTCCACCCGCTTCACCTGCAGCAACATTTGCATTACGGAACGCGTCAAGCAAAGACGTCTTTCCATGATCAACGTGCCCAACAACTGTTACAACTGGCGCACGTGGTGTCATTTTTTCAGAATTAGGTTCACGTTCCAGAATTTCTGCATACGGTTTAACAACAACACGCTTAACCGTTGCACCAAATTCTGTTGCGATTAATTCTGCAGTATCTGCATCAATAGACTGATTAACAGATGCCATCATCCCCATTTCCATTAACTTCTTGATAACATTGCCAACCTTTTCAGCCATAGCTGCGGCCAAATCTTTGACAGTGATTGTATCAGACAACGTAACAACACGTTCAACCTTTTGTGGCGCAGTAAATACCGCACGTGCCTTTTCACGGAAACGCTTTAACGATGCTTCGCTACGACGACGATTGGCACCACGAATTCCGATTTCATCGTCATCATCCCCATCACCAATAACAATATCATGCAGATGAATCTTTCCAGACTTTTTAAAATCCTTCTTGGAATTATTAAATTTATTATTAGAACGTGTATCGTCTTCATCAGCAGCACGATTCTTGCGATTAGCACCTGCCACAGCATTATTTGTAAAAACCTTTGGCTGATGTGCTGGCTTTGATTTTTGCACTGAAACTTCTTCTTCGGCAACAGTCGCAATTGAATTTTCACGTGCAGCCAATTGTTCCTTGACCTGTTCGTATTCACGATTTTCACGTTCGATTTCTGCATCACGTGCTGCACGTGCAGCAGCCTCTTCTGCTTCACGCTTTTTACGTTCTTCTTCACGCGCCTTGGCAGCAGCCAACACAGCACGCAACTTCTCATCTGCTGCATTTTTTGGCGCAGTTGGCGCAGTTGGTTCATCACGCAATTCTTTGCTGCCTGGTGCCACGACACGACGACGACGTTCAACAAAGACCGCATCGCCCTTCTTGCTACGAACGGCATCAGTTGTTACAGATTTTCCAAGTGTTAATGTTGCCATTACAAATCACTCCGTTAAATATTATTCGTTTTCCTGTGTTATGTCATACGCAATTTCACGCGCTTTCATAATTACACGACCCGCCAAACGTTTTGACATTGTATCTTCGCCCAAGATTTCGATCAATTCATCACTTGATAAATCAGCCAAATCTTCCAAAGACTTAATACCCGCTTCGCCAAGTTTCATGATTATCGGACGTTTAATAAAGTCAAACTTCAACAAATCATCTGACATACCTAATTTATAACCATTATCCAGATAATCTTGTTCGATTTTATTCAAATAATCCTTGGCACGTTTTTGCAATTCAGATGCCAATTCAGGATTAAATCCATCAATACCTTCCAGTTCAGCCACATCAACAAATGCAATTTCTTCGATTGTGCGGAACCCTTCTGTAATCAGCAATTGAGCAATCATTTCATCAACATCCAAACCACCGATAAACAATTCTGTCTTTTCTTTAAATTCCTTGGCACGACGTTCTTGTTCTTCGGTTTCGTTCATAACATCGATGTTCCAACCTGTTAATTGAGACGCAAGGCGAACATTCTGACCACGACGACCAATCGCCAAAGACTGCTGATCTTCGGTAACAACAACCGCTGCACTACGTGTATCTTCATCAACGATAATCTTTGCAACTTTTGCTGGCTGCATTGCATTAACAATGAACACCGCAGGATCTTCAGAATACAAGATAACGTCGATTTTTTCACCCTGACATTCATTAATAACCGGCTGAATACGTGTCCCTTTAATACCAACAGTCATACCAACAGCATCAACCGAAGGATCATTTGTTTCAACCGCGATCTTAGCATGGGACCCAGGTGCACGTGCAACAGATTTGATTTTAATTACACCTTCGTAAATCTCTGGCACTTCCTGAACGAACAATTTTTCCATAAACATTGGGTGTGTTCTGGTCAAATAAATTTGTGGCCCAGTATTAGAACGCGCAACATCCATAATCAATGCACGAACACGGTCGCCAACACTCAGTTTTTCACCAGGGATTAATTCCGTACCCTTAATATAACCTTCTGCCTTGCCATTAATATCAACAAAAACATTTCCGAATTCAATACGCTTTACAACACCGCTGACGATATCACCAATATTATCTTTGAATTCTTCGAACTGACGCCCTTTTTCTGCATCACGAACACGTGTTGTCATAATTTGTTTCGCGGTTTGGAATGCCATACGACCAAATTCTGGTTCTGGCAAAGAATCTTCGACAACATCACCAACCACAGGATTTTTTGCATATTTTTTCGCCTGCGCCACCGTTAGCATTGTATTTGCATCATATTCATCACCTGCCGCTTCGACAGAAGCAATAACATCAAACAAACGCTTTACATAAATCGCCCCATTTTTACGGTCGATTTGCGCTGTGATATTAAATTCTTCACCATATTTGTGTTTTGCAATTTTTGCGATTGCAGCTTCTAACGATTCTATAACAATTTCGCGGTCAATTTGTTTTTCCTGTGCCAAAGAATCAATGGCTAACAACAAATCCTGACGTGGCATAGATACAAAAGACATTTATATACTCCTTCGTGCGTTTGGTTGTATGTCTTATTGAAAGAGCGGGGCTTCTTCAACCCCGCCCTTAAAAAATTATTTAAGAACGATTAATATTATATACCCCAAATATCAAAACACAAGAAAAAAATAATCTTTTATAAAAATGTGGCAAAGGTATTTTTTTTTATCTATAATTCGGGCGCTATGATGAAAATAATAAAATCTTTGTTTATGCCGGCGGCAAGTAAAACCACAGCCGGTGCGTTGGCGGCCAAATTTGGTCTTGAAATACGCGGTAATTCAAATGAACCTGTACGCGGTGTCGCACCAATCGCAGACGCGCGCCCTGGCCAACTGGCCTTTTATTCAACAGAACAAAACAGTAACGCGTTTAAAATCTTACCGATTGAGGTCTTACAAAAAACACGTGCAACTGTTATCTTGGTTCAACCCGAACAGGCAAAGCATGCACCAAAGGGGGCAACCCTGTTGATAACAGATAGCCCACGTGGAAACATCGTAAAAATACTTGGCGAAATTTATCGTGAAAAACCACGTTTTGGTATCAGCAAGCACGCATTTATTGAACGGGGTGTTTTTTTCAGAAAAAAACGAACAAACTACGTTGGTCAATTCGTAACAATTGAACGCGGGGCAGCAATTGAACCAGGTGTAAAAATATACCCAAATGCATTTATTGGTCGCAACGTTGTTATCGGAAAAAATACTATTATTCACAGCGGTGCACATATTGAAAATGCAACAATCGGTGCCGACTGCGTTGTAAACGCAGGTGCAGTTATTGGTAAAAACGGATTTGGTTACACACGCCAAGATGGCAAAAACATATTCATTCCACACGTTGGACGCGTTGTGATTGGTGAACGCGTATCCATTGGCGCAAACACATGCATTGACCGCGGCGCAATGACAGATACAACCATTGGCGACGGGACAAAGATCGATAATCTGTGTCAAATTGCCCACGGCGTTATTGTAGGCAAGGAATGTTTTCTTGCTAGCGGTGTCGGGATTGCAGGCGGCGTAGTTGTCGGCGACCGCGCATTATTGGGTGGACATGTTGGGATTGCAAATGGTGTAAAAATTGGAAATGACGCATCTGTTGGTGCAAACAGTGGTGTTTTCCGCAACATCCCAGATGGCGAATCACACATGGGATATCCGGCAGGTCCAGGCACAGAATTCATGCG
>JAFYXQ010000047.1 GCA_017546085.1 Alphaproteobacteria bacterium
ACAATAAAACACAATAAAAACATATACTTATAGACACGACCACCACATAAAGCAGGGCGCAAAAAGCGCCCTTTTTAGCAAAAAAACACCTAAAAAACCGCAGAAATCCGCCATTTTTTCAATTTTTTATCCCAGAATAGGGCACAAAAGCCCATTTTTGGGCATATGTTTATAAATAAAAACAACAAAAAAAACACAACAAAACCATAAAAATATAAAAATTAAAATACAAAACTATAAACAGCAAAATATACAGATAACTTAAAGTTTAACATAAGCTTTTTAACACATAAACAAACAAGACATTCACACGCAAACATAAAATCTTCAAAAAAATTACAATATCCACAACATCGCAAACCACAAACAAGAACAAGACAATACGCACACACTTAACATGCACAATACACAACAGCACAAGATTAGCTATATTATGTATACGTTTTAACATGCGTCAGCATGGTAAAACTCAACCCAAGATTATCTATATTATGTATACGTTTAACATGCAGCAGCATAGTAAACTATACATAATATACATTATGCGCCTTTCAATTCGCACCGCCCCACACATCTTTTGCAAGCCCAACACAATAAAAAAACACGACCTGTTTTGGCCGTGTTTTATCTTAAAATCAATTATAACAAAAGAAAATTAATCCTTTGTAATTTTTTTGATTTTCTTAATTGAATCTTTTGCGACACCAACCGCCACTTTCTTCAACGTTTTTACACCTTTCTTTAATTCGCTTTCTTCGATTGGCGCCGTTTCAACCGGTTCGACTTCTGAACAACAAAACGCACATTTTGTTGCCGCATTGCTAATCGTAGATTTACAATATGGACACGCATGCGTATTCGCCGGCTTTTTATCACGCATCTTGTTCATCGTACGAACGAACAAGAATATAGCAAACATTGTTATAAAGAAACTAACCACAGAATTCAAAAACACACCAATATTCAATGTAGTAGCGCCAGCCGCCTGCGCCTGCGCAATAGTTTCATACACAGCCCCTGCTTCGCCCCCACCAAGCACATAAAACCATTGAGAAAAATCAACCCCACCAATCAACAACCCAATTGGTGGCATAATCACATCTTTTACCAACGAATTCACAACCCCTGTCATAACACTACCAACAATGATACCGACAGCCATATCAATCGCATTTCCACGTTGAACAAATGTACTAAATTCTTTAAATATATTGTTCTTTTTTGCCATTTTTTACTCCTTATCTTGTTTATACGAAAATTCCTCTATTCCACGCAGAACTTTACCCATTGTTTTACGCAAATTTTCATCCCGCGTCTCAACAGTAATATCTGCCAACGCATAAGTTTTATAACGCTCGTCTATCAATTGGGCCAATATTTTTTTACTATCTGTGTTCAGCAATTGCGGACGCGTATCACGCGTTTTTGTACGCTTTACCAACAAATCCAAATCTGCGCGCAACCAGATAGACAACGCCCTATCCAACACCATCTGACGAACAGCAGGTGTTATAAAAGCCCCCTCGCCCGTTGAAATTACTTTCAGCGCAGGCGGCGTATCTAACAAACGTTCTATAACCCGCTGTTCGACACGTCTAAATTCTTCTTCCCCATACATCGCAAAGATATCCACCACACTACATCCGGCCGCGGCCTCTATCTCCTTGTCAGAATCAACAAACGGAATCCCCAAACGACGGGCCAACGCACGACCAACACTGGTCTTACCCGCCCCCATCAAACCAACCATCACTATTGGCCTATCTATATAATCATCATATTCTTCGTTCATAACAAAGCATATTTTACCAAAATTAATCCAATAAACAATAAAAAAGGCACCCGAATATGATTTTAATACTAATTTTTTTATGATATAATACATAAAAACAAATCAAGAGAGGGAAGTTTATGAAAAAACTTTATTACACAATACTACCTGCAATATTAACATTATCCACATCCAATAACGCACATGCCGTGCCGGAACACATTTACGCAAACACAATAACAACACACAACATAGCTACACTACAACACCACATCACACAAACAGCATTTAATGCATTCGAAGGATCTATCGAAAGACATTTATATAGCAATAAAACACAACAAAAAAACACCTCTTCTCGCAAGGATATTTACGGCACAATGCAAACATACGGCGAATACAATGACGACGGTAGTTTTGGACGAAACGGCGGCGACACAATAAACCCAGACCTAATATTAAACAACGTCTGGATAAACTACCAACACCTTGGGGACGACGCAAAAATCGACAATATTTCTGCCCTGGAATCTAATTTTGACATGATAATAGGCGGATTGGCAGGCGGCGAAGCAAAAATGGGCAATGGCATTTCCAAATGGGGTATTTACGGTGGCTACATTGGCGGCAAACAAGAAAACAAATCATTAAACATAGACGAACAAGGCGGCTTCGTTGGTGTCTATAATGGTTTTGACATGGGACAATTTAACCTATCTTCAACAATCATAGGCGGCACAATCGACAATTCTGCAAAAAACGATTTCGGTTCGGACGATTACACAAACCTATGGATTGGCGGAATCATAAACGCAACATATGACATACCCCTCGACGAAACATTTACAATTCGCCCAGGCGCACAAATCGGATACACATGGATAAAATCCAAAAGCTACACATCTGCGTCATCTGATATTATCAAAAACGATAATTTCAGTATATTCGAAGTTTCACCTGAAATACGAATGCTAAAACACATCGGCAACGGGTGGCTAGGTTCCCTAAACGGAAAATACGTAATGTTGATATCCAACGGCGGCAACATAACACTGAACACATCAAGAATCGATAGAATAAAAACCGACAATTTCTTTGAATACGGGATATCATTAGAAAAACATATTTCAAAAACCAATATATCGCTAAACATCGGACGCCGCGACAGCAATTCTCGATACGGTTGGATTGGCGGCATAAATATTAAACATATATTTTAAACAAATACCAAAAAACCCGCCGTTTGGCGGGCATTTTTTATCAATACTTACACACAAACCTACTCCATATTCGCTAATTGTTCCAATTGATCCGCGGCAATCAATGCGTCAATCATTTCATCCAAACCCGCGCCACCGGCCAATATGTCATCCAGTTTATACAAAGTTAATTTAATACGATGATCTGTAACGCGCTGTTCTGGAAAATTGTACGTGCGAATCTTTTCACTTCTATCCCCCGAACCAACCATTGTTTTACGCGATGCATTACTTGCACTCATCTGCTCTTCACGTTGTTTTTCATATAACTTCGAACGCAAAACTGACATAGCAGCAATTTTATTTTGCAATTGACTGCGTTCATTTTGACACGTAACAACAATCCCCGACGGGAAATGAGTAATACGAATTGCACTATCAGTTTTATTAACGTGCTGCCCACCTGCCCCAGATGCACGGAAAATATCGATACGAATATCCTTATCTTCGATAACGACGTCGATATCTTTTGCCTCTGGCATAACGGCGACAGATGCGGCACTTGTATGAATACGACCTCCCGCCTCTGTTTCAGGAACACGCTGCACACGATGAATCCCAGATTCAAATTTCATACGACCATACGCACCTGCCCCATCAATTTTGAATACAATTTCTTTGTATCCTCGCAACGACGTTGCATTTTCTTCGACAACTTCTACTTTCCAACCTTGACGCAACGCATATGATTTATATTGATTATACAAATCCCCCGCAAACAACGCAGATTCTTCACCGCCAACACCGGCACGAATTTCCATAATAACGCCGTTATCATCCGCATCATCACGCGGCAGTAATGCAATTTGCAAACTCTTTTCAATATCAGGCAACTTATGATTCAATTCATGCAATTGTTCATTTGCAATTTCACGCAATTCTGCGTCATTCAGCATTTCCTGCGCGTCATTAATTCCCGCAACCGTTTGAAAATATTCGTTTATCAGCGGTAATATTTCATTCAGACGTGAATATTCCTTGGACAACTTCGCCAATTCATCACCTGACACTGTTCCTGAATTCATTTGCGCTTCGATATCAGCTGCATGCGATTGAATATCGCGCAACTTTTGTTCAATAATCATTTTTATTATACCCCCAAAACTATTTTTATCGCATCTGCAACAGACACAACAACCTGTTCACCTGATGTCATATTTTTTAACGCAATAACTTTATCCGCTTTCTCAGTTTCACCAATTATCGCGCTGAATTTTGCTTTTATTTTATCAGCATATTCAATTTGATTTTTGAACTTCTTATTTGCTTCCAAATACGCAACCGAAGCCACTTCCGCATCACGAAATGCATTTAATACAGATACTGCATAATCCAAATTTTCATTTCCCATACACAATACAGAAACATCAACCGGTGCTTCAAAACGCGACAAATCAATTGCCCCCGATTCCATCAAGGCCACAAATATACGTGAAAAACCAATCGCCGCCCCAACACCAATTATTTTAGTCTTGCTGAATTTCCCAGCCAAATCAGCATAGCGCCCACCACCGGCCGCCGTGCCAAGTTCCGGATAGTTTAACAACTTAAATTCAAAAACCAGACCCGTATAATATGCCAAACCACGCGTAATCGACAAATCGATTTCTGCGTTTTTTACACCAAACAAATCCAACGTTTTCATAAAATCATTCAATTCTGCAACAGCCCTATCCAAGTTATCAGATTTGTTTAAAAATTCAGAATAACCATTTGTAAACACTGATTTAATTTGACTTTCCTTTTTTACGTCTTTTAACGTATCAGACAATCCTTCGGCAAAATCTTCATCGCCCATTTTGTCTTTTTTATCAATTAAAACGAATACATCTTTTTTCTGATTGTCACTCATTTCGAGATAATCAAACAACGCATCCCAAAACGGACGTGAACCGACACGAACTGCGTTTTCACCAATAAATTCCGACACAGAATTTAATGTACGCTGAATTACAGAAATAATTTCCGCATCATAATTCGTAGATAACGAATTCACACCCATTATATCCATATCCATCTGATAGAATTCACGATATCGACCACGTTGTGCACGTTCACCACGATAACGTTTTGAAAATTGACTCGCACGGAATGGAAATACCAAATCATTCAGATGCCCCGCAACATATCGCGACAATCCAACAGTCCCGTCATAACGCAAACCCATTTTGGTATCGCCCTTTTGGAACAAGAACATCTGTGTTTCAATTTCGTCCCAGTTATCCTTATCTGTCAAAACTTCGGCACGTTCAATTGCTGGCAAATCCAACTGATTAAAACCCGACTTTTTCAACACATCCAACATACGTGCCGCACAAAAGTCAAAGCAACGTTGTTGTGCCGGCAACAATTCTATAAAACCCGATAACGGTTTTGTTGGTTTCAAATCCATTTTTATATCCCTTTTGCTTTAATATGGATGAACACGACATTATTAATGTCAATTATATCACAGAAAAACACAATATGCTAATATTCGCCCACCTGGGCGTGATGAAAAACAGTAAAGATAAATTCTTTTTCTAACATTTCACTATAATAATAGATTATATTTTTGATTTTTCAAGGATTTTTAACAACGGCGGGGCATATCTTACACCAAACACAAAAAAGAAAAAGAAACAAATTTTTTTGATTCCTAACATATGTGGCTTTGACTTACGAATTATGCCCCGTTGGAAAGACATACATACAATAACCTCACAAGCCCATTTTTTTCCACTGTTATATTTTCCCAATTAAAAATACCGATGCAATTGACCACCATTTTGCGTCAACCAACGTTTTGCGCGTTCCACACCAAAACCATACAATTCCCGCACAGTTGCCCAAAATTCCGGCGAATGATTCATATGTTTTTTGTGCGCCAATTCATGCATAACAACATACCGCATAACATCCACCGGCGCAAATGCCAACCGCCATGAAAAAGACATCGTTCCCGTACTTGAACAACTGCCCCAACGGGACGTTGTATCACGAATCGCAACACGTTTCGGCCAATATTCACGCGGTGCCGTTCGTATCATTATTTTTAATTCACGCAAAAATTCAGCCTTGATAAAATCACGCACACGTCGTTCAAACATTTTTATATCACCACCGATAAACAACACACCACCATCATCTGAACATTTATTCGAACGTATATTTGGATTATGTTGCAATAAAACACTTCGTCCCAAGATTTCAATTTTATCATTTGGCTGCAAAGAAACCTTTGTGGGACATTTTTGAAACACACATTCCAACCACTTTTGTTTAGATTCAACAAATCGCAACGCAGCCGACGTTGACACTAACCACGGTTTAGAAATATGAATTTCTCGTTTTGGCGCAATCTTGGGACGCAAAGTAATATTACGAATTCCACGTTTAGAATTAACAAACACCGGAATCTCTTCACCAGACGATAAAACAAAAACATAATCGGACATTCTAATCATTCATTATTTACAGAAGATATTTTTTCTATTTCTCTTAACAAACCATTTATCAAATATTCAAAATCATGATTATTGTATTTTTTCGCACGTTCCAAACCATAATTTATCAGATCAATTTTTTTCTGAGAATCAGTATCATAATCCGCGACCGTTTTCAAAACACATAAATAATATTCCAACGATTTGTATCCAATTGCTGTCCCATCCAACAATTGACGTAATGCACTATAAACAACACCGTCATCAACATTAAATCCACACTGATTTTCTATCAAACATTTATTAATAAAATTCATTTTAGGATCTACAATCTCCTGCCCATCTTTTATATTACATTTATAATCATAAAAAGAATAAACAAAATCATCAAATTTATCCGACACATAAGAATTATATTCTTTCAACTTTAATAAATTTTCAATCTGCCTGGGGTTCTTCCAACCATCTTTCATGCGCCTACTAAATTCATCTTCTAAAACTTGGCAAGGCACCCCTTCTTCCGCATCAAAAAATTCAATAAAAGCCGTTATCAACGCTGGGGTATTTGCGTTTTTTAAATCTTCATAATTTCCAGGCACATATCGACTTGAACAATTATATGAAAACGCAGAAAAACAAAATATTAAATTAAAGACCCATGAAGCAAAAAACACTTTCTTCATTTCATCTTCCCCTTGATATCGCCAACAATTGCATCAACATTAAAACCAAGTTCAGAATAAACAGCATCCCCTGCCCCAGATAATCCAAACCGGTCTATTCCAACAACAGCATCAGCAAATTCAAACCAAGGCGCAGATGCAGATGCCTCAATCACGACAACAAAACCACGCAAAATCTGCTGTTTATATTCCGCATCTTGCATTCTGAAATCAGCCACTGACGGCATTGATACAACCTGAACAAAATCCCCCAATTTTTCAGCAACCGCAACGGCTAATGGAACTTCCGCCCCTGTCGCTATTATTGTTCCACGCACACGTGTGTTTTTTGTCGCCCTTATCACATATGCGCCACGTCCAATATCCGCCCCCAACGGTGTTGGAATTAATTTAATTTGCTGACGCGACAAAATCATCGCGCTGGGCTTCGTATTTTCAGTCAATGCCCGACGCCAACAATACATCATTTCCATTTCATTACACGGTCTAAAAACATTTAAATTTGGCACCATTCGCAACGAAGGCAATTGTTCAATAGGCTGATGTGTTGGCCCATCTTCACCAACAGCAACACTATCATGCGTAAACACATAAACAACTGGCAACCCCGAAATCGCAGCCAGTCTTATACTTGGGCGCATATAATCACTAAAAACCAAAAACGTTGAACCATACACACGCAATCCGCACGTTGCCATACCATTCATTATCGCGCCCATTGCGTGTTCACGCACACCATAATTTATATAATTTCCAGAAAAATTATCTGATGTAATTTCATGCATATCTGAATTCTTAACATTCGTACTGCCGCCCAAATCAGCACTACCACCGACAACATTTGCACCTGCCCTAATAATTTCACGCAAATAAATCCCTGATAATTCACGTGTTGAAATCGCAGCACCAAGCGATGGAAAAACAATACTTGGCAAAACACTTTCAACCGCCCCTAAGACAACCGCCCCCGACTGAGCCGCCGCAACATCCGCCCATAGCTTTTCACCACGAATTGAAATATTTTTTTGAATCAACCCCATTATTTCCGCATCATCAATCGCATACCCATGCGCGCGCGGATTATTTTCCAACGAAGACCCATATCCCAACTTCGTCCTACATTGAATAAACAATGGCATCGATGATTTTTTCGCATTTCGTAGCGCGCGATTAATCGCAGCAAAATCATTCCCATCAATAGAAACTACAAACCATCCCGCCGCCACCATACGTGCAGGCACATCAATTTCATTCTGTGCAACACCATCAATACTAAAACCATTATCCGCCCACATCAAAACAAGATTATTTAATTTATAACGTCCCGCAAATGCAATAGATTCCTGCGCGACCCCTTCCATCAAATCACCATCCGAACACAAACAATAAACAATCGAATCGGTTTTATTAATTTTTTCAGCCATCGCCATTCCAACAGCATTACCAACACCCTGCCCCAATGGCCCCGTTGTCGCATCAACACCATCAATACCATATTCAGGATGCCCCGGCAACCCACCTATTTTTCTAAAGCGTTCTAATTCACCAATATCATACCCTGCTAACTTTAATACAGAATACAACAACGCGCTGCCATGACCCGCAGACAAGACAAATCTGTCGCGACCACGACGTATAAAATTAGCATACAATGTTGTAACAATATCTGCGCACCCCAACACAATCCCAAGATGTCCGCTATGCGCACTGCGCAACGCATGCAAGGCCCATGAACGAACCGCACTTGCCATATCTTTTAAATCTTTGGAATTATACGTCATGTGTGATATTATATCACAAAAAGGGGAATAATAAAAATGCTAAAAATTTGGACAGACGGCAGTTGTCTTGGCAACCCAGGTTCAGGCGGCTGGGGTTTTGTTGCAACAGACGGCAAAAACATCGCGGAACGCAGTGGTGGCGAATCGAACACTACAAACAACCGTATGGAATTAATGGCTGTAATCCGCGCACTAACGGCGGCGCACCGACATGACGAACTTGAAATCCATACCGATAGTCAGTACGTAAAAAACGGCATGCAATTATGGGTAAAAAATTGGAAGAAAAACAATTGGCGCACTGCGGACAAAAAACCCGTTAAGAATCAAGACCTATGGATACAACTCGACGAATTAGCGTCTGCAAAAAAAATCCATTGGCATTGGGTTCGCGGACATAACGGAAACGAAATGAACGAACGTGTTGATTTGCTTGCACGTACTGCGGCAGAAAGAATAAAAAATTCTTAACCAAACAAAAAACCGCAATTGCGGTTTTTTGTTTATAACTGAATAAATAAATTTGGTTTATCTTTTAATTTTTCGATACCATCATCTAAATCCTTGCGGTATTCAATAAACTTCTTTTTATCTTCCTTACCCAGATTACTAATGGCAGGCAATTTTACAGTCATTGGATTTACATGAACACCATCCTTGATAATTTCATAATGCAGGTGCGGCCCAGTAGAATATCCTGTGGATCCAACATAACCAATCGTCTGTCCCTGACGTACATTCGTACCGACATTTACCCCCTTGGCAAATTTAGACATATGCGCATACAAGGTTTCAAACGAACCATTGTGTCGAATTTTTACATAGTTTCCATGCCCCTTATTATAACTACGCGCAACAACACGCCCCGCCCCCGCCGCTGGGATTGGGGTACCTGTAGATGCACGGAAATCAACCCCTTTGTGTGCACGTGTATAACCCAGCACAGGATGCTTGCGATTCTTGGAAAATTTACTTGTAATTTTTGCGTTATTTATTGGTGTACGTTTTAATGATTTAATTGCACCATTGCCATTTTCATCATAATACCCCGCACTGCCATCCGCCTTTCTAAAACGATACATTTTAACATTGCCGCGCAAGGCTTCAAATGAAACCGCCAAAACACGTCCGTTATCAACCTTTTTTCCTTCTGAAAAATTTTCTTCGTACACCACAAAGAATTTTTGACCGGCGCGCACATCACGTTCAAAGTCCATTTCAAAGGCCAACAAATCGTAAACATCCGCCAAAATACCCGCAGGTATTCCCGCACGCTGTCCCGCGATATAAAAACTGTCGCCATCAAGGATTTCACCCGCACGATAAACCGCACGTGTATCACGTTCAATATCAATCGTTTTACAGTTCCACGCCCCATCTTCATTGCATGTTAATTCGACCTGACGCCATGGCGATGGAATAACAATAATCTTTGACACAGGCGCACCATTTGTTTCGCGTAAAAATTCCAACTTATCCCTATCTGCACGAAGCGTCGCAATATCTGCTTCCTGCTTTAATAATTGGGCAACATCATTCACATCGTTATGATTTAACCCCTGATCAAGCAATAGTTTTGATAACGTATCCCCATTCGATACCGTAACAACAGATTTACATTCATCCAATGCTGACGCCCGCATTTGCGAAGGTGTACGTTTAGTCACAACTAAAAACAATGCAACCAAGGTTAGTAAAACGGCCAACCCAATAATCAAACGGGTCAGATTAACAGTACTAAGAATATTTTTTGCTTTTTCCATAGGACAGATTATAATATTTACATGACTAAAAATCAAGTTTTCACAATTTTACAACGCGCAGGCGGCATTCGTGCCGCCCGTATAATCACAGAACACAAAAAAAATCTTACTTGGATTCACACATTATACATTGCACATAAATTACGTCGTGGTGTGCCTGTTGCAAAAATAATCCATAAAAAATGGTTTTACGGATTGCCATTTTATACAAATCGACACACACTCGATCCACGTCCAGACACCGAAACATTGGTAGCAACAGTGATTTCAGATACACAACCTGAATCAAACTTGCGAATCCTTGATTTAGGAACTGGTACGGGTTGCATAATTTGTTCATTGGCAAAAAATATTTATGGCGCATCAGGCGTGGCAGTTGATAAATCGCGATCTGCATTACGTGTCGCACAAAAAAATATTAAAAATTTTGGACTAAAAGAAAAAGTAAAAACACGTCGCGCTAATTTTTATAAACCACAACGCTTTAATGAAAAATTTGACATTATCGTATCTAATCCACCATATATTGCACAGAATGATTCGCGTGTAAATTTCGGTGCATTACACGATCCAAAAATTGCACTGTACGCAAAAGAGAACGGCTTATTCGCATATAAACAAATTTCAAAACATGCACATGAATGGATAAAAAATGATGGTAAATTGTATATTGAAATCGGCATCAACCAGGGCGCAGACATAAAAAATATATTCATTCAAAACGGTTGGGATTTATCACGTTGCGAAAACGACCTTGGTGGCATTGAACGTGTATTAGTATTCACAAGGGCACACCAATGAAACAATTAACAGACCAAGATATTGCCAATATGATTGGTTCAGAATTTAAATCTGACGACACAACCACACGTCGTATCGTTCGTTCTGAATTACAATTATCTAAACGAATTCCACATAAAAATCACACACCACAAAAACACGCAACACTTGACCTGCACCAATTAACCGAAGAAGAATCTTGGAACGCAATAATGCAACTTGCCATATCAGGTGTACGTACAGCCAACATTATTACTGGGGCCAGTGGAATATTGAAAATAAAATTTCAACAATGGGCACGCGACAGTTTATTATCACCACACATCATAGAATTCCATCCAATTAATAACGGCAGTTTTTTCGTCAAATTCAAAAAGCATTCCAACAATCAATAACAAAAACCTGTACTACACGGAAAATCCCGCTTCAAACTATCTACATCTGTTTTATATTTTTGCAAACGTAAACTTGTAATATTATTTTCGAAACAATATTCACCTGACAAGAAATTTTTTCCCTTGGACGTTTCATGATTATAATCAACACTCAACACAGGTTTAACATACGCGCCCAACGGGTCAACTTTCACGTTGTCATACCGTACCTCATAATGCAAATGCGGTCCTGAACTTGTTCCAGTATTACCTGCCATTCCTATCCGATATCCTTTTGACACCTGTTGCCCATTATAAACATCTATGCTGTTAAGATGTGCATAAACAGTTGTAATCTTTTTATCTGTTCCGTATAAACTATGTTCTATTTTTACATAATTACCATAACCATCGCCTGAACCAGAAAAAATAACAAGCCCATCTGCAGGCGCATAAATCTCTGTCCCCGTAGATGCACGCAAATCAATCCCACGATGATACCTGGTGCCCACGTTAACATTTCGCAATCCAAAATCAGACACAACAACTACATCGCCACCGACCGGTGCGGAAAAACCAGAAACCTTGGCAGCGGCACAAACATCACCCACCTCTGCAGTGGATATAACCCCGCCACCTTGCTGCGACTGTTGTTGTGGCTGTTGCTGTTGCGAAGACTGTGATAACACCGCCCCCTGTGTCTGTGCAACATCTTGTTTATCAGGTTCTTCTATTTTCGGATAGAAAACCTCATGCAGTGCGATTGCTGCCTGCAATTCTGCCGTCGCCTGCGCAATCATATCTTCTTCTTCTTGCAACGTAATTCCGGCATACGCACAGCCTGAAACACATCTGCCATTTGCATCATAAACCGTTTCCAGTGCATCATAACCCTCTGCCCTGATGCGCATACGTTCAACAAACGATAAATCATCAATTGTTTCTGGGAATTTTTGCGCCTTTAAAAAACTAGCCCCCGCATAATTAACCATACCAAAACAGGCAATACAAATAATCCCCATAAAAATAAATTTTATTTTTTTCATCACGCCCAATTATATCACAAAATTCATGACATATGAATTTTTTTATGATATAAAAAAGGCAACAAAACAAGAAACATCATGCCACAAATCAAAACTGTTTATGATCATATTCGCAGCAACAATATAAAAACAATACTGTTGGTATTATTATTTCCAATGATTTTTATTGGATTAATATTTTTATTTACATTAATTGTTGCACCACTAAACCAGGCACTCGAAACCACAATACAGGTTGCTGTTCCTACGTTTATCGTATGTGGGATATGGATGTTAATATCATGGGCATTTGGCGATTCGATGATGTTGGGCGCGGCAAACGCACATGAAATAAATGACGCACAGCCTGAATATCGTGAAATTTTTCGTCTTGTTGAAAATACAGCACTGGCGGCGGGCTTACCACCCCCACGTGTTTATATAATC
>JAFYXQ010000048.1 GCA_017546085.1 Alphaproteobacteria bacterium
TAAAAATTCCGATCTTGCAACCGGAAATATGGACGACCAAACGTTTACATATGATACGGAACAATATTTGTATAATTTGATGTTTATGCGCCACGGATACAAATTCACAGGTTGGAAAGATAAAAATGGCAACAGCTATCCAGTCGACAAACCTGTTAAAAACCTGACCAATGAATACAATGGGACGGTAACATTATATGCACAATGGACTGCAAATGATTGGCCTGTTGTGTATACCCCCACTGAAGGGAAATGTAACGGGAAAGAGATAACCGACAAAATAAAATTCGATTCAGAATACATAATCCGCAATCCAGATGGGATTAACTGTACAGGATATGAAATAACAGGTTGGAAGGATTATTATTCTAACAAAACATACGATACTGGCGATAAACTGGACTGGGGATCTGTGGGTACAGATCATACGAATAGCAGATTTATACCAATCTTGGATGGAATAGATTACACCATCAGTTACATGTGCAACGAAACATCATCTGCGAAAGATACGCAAACTGTTACAATGGGCGAATACACTGACTTAGCACAGGGGGCATCATTATGTCAAAAGCCAGGCTATAAGTTTACATATTGGTCCGACAGCGATGGTAATACATACACATCTGGCGCGCAATGGAATACACCAAACAATGTAAAATTATATGCAAATTATGAAACATCAACCGATACCACATTGGTATATATGGATGGTGGGTTCGAACCTGTGTCTTGTAACGCAGAATCAAGTAAAATAGACTTTAGAGTGCTAACCAACACAGGTTATGAGTACGAGGGTTGGTACATTTGCAACAACGAAACCAACACACCCAAAGGATGTGGCGATCCAGTCTCCTCAATCCCCGCAGGACAGTGCACCTTTACAAGTGGCAACGATAGCGGTAAAACAATGTATTTATATCCTGCCATGACGGCAAGAACATTTGAAATTGCTTTCAAATGCGGCGATATGGGTTCAATCACAGACGCAGCAGAAACTATGCAGGTTACATACGGTCAACCATTTACATTCCCAAAATACAATACAAAATGCGATGATACGGGACGCACATTTAGGGGATGGACATCTGGTGGAAAAGAATATAAGGCAGGGCAAACAATCGCCGAATGGACTGACATAAATCTAATGACTTTTAACGCCGTATGGGATACTGTCAAATTCACCATTAAATTTGACGCAAATGGCGGCAGCGGCAATGCGCCAACATCAATATCCTGCGAATACGGCACAATAAAGGACAGTTGTTCTGCACCGTCTTACAATGGTATGACAAATGGCACAAAATACTTTGTTGGTTGGGCATATGGTAAAGACGCCACCAATCCTGATTTTGAAGCAAGTAACAGCCTTGCCACCGCATTTGATACAAATGACACGCATACATTATATGCTGTATGGCATGAATGCATCATGCCAGAATACGATGAAAATCATGTAAGTGGTATCGATATATCAGTTAACAACAATTCATGTCAATATGCCGCAAAATGTAAGGCGGGATACTTTAACCCAACGGTATCGGATTCATGGGCTGATTGTACAACATGTCCTGATAACAGTTCGACATCTGACAACAACAGTGCAAAATATTGTACATGTAACACAGGCTATGAATTTGGTACAAACAACCAAACAACAACCAACGCGTGTTCGGCCAAGGAATACAAAATTCAGTATGGATATGTAAACGGTTTGGATACCGATAATTTACCAACCACATATAAATATGGTGTTGGCACGAAAATCCCATCACTAACCAAAACAGGATATGATTTTATTGGTTGGTGCACAGATTCATCTGAAACAGATTGTAAAAAAGATCAACAGGTATCCGACACAGAAACGGGTGATAAAACATTTTGGGCAAAATTCAAACCAATAACATTCACAATATGGTACGACCCAAATGGCGGCAATAAACCCGAAAACAAAGCTTATTATACAACATGCACATATGATGAATATTGCGAAACTGCGGATAATGTATTTACGAAACAAGGGTACGAATTTAAAACATGGAATCTGGACAAGACAAACAATCACTATTCCGAAGGACAAGACATAACAAACTTGTTCAATACAAAGAGTGTTGATCATTCGTTCTATGCGACATGGGCTGCGTGCACATCACAGACCGCGGGTGATTGCGATTGTGATGCCACACAACATCCTGAAAATGGGCAGTGTTTAGATTGTTTAAAACAATGTTCCGGCGAATATTCTGACGGCGAATATAACATATGTAACGGCGAAACCGCAGAAGAATCATGCAAACGTGATATTGACAAGATCGAAATAGAAAATTCTATCTTTGTCAACGGCACAATAACCCTTGGCGGATTAAAGGTGGTATCTAACTTACAATGCGCTGACGGATATTATCCATCTGATGACAAGCTTGAATGTTTGCCATGTATGGCGGGTCATTATTGCCCATCAGGGCAGGGGGCACAAACCTGTCCGGCGACGCATCCGAAATCGTCAGTTGGCGCAATTTCTGATGACGAATGTTACCAAACATGTTCAGATTCTGAAATCGAAGGTTTCGTATATCAGGCTGCCTCAGACAAAGAATACTTTGACACAAAATGCCAATATAGCAAGGTTGTTACAAGTGTTGGAACCTGTGCACAGGATGAATTTGATATGGATGCCCGCACATGTAACCGCTATGAAACGTGTAAACCAGGATATAGATTAATTGCAGGTCAATGCGAATTGTGCGGCATTGAAAATGCGGTAAGCTATTCTTCTGGCTGTATGGTTCAGACATGTGTAAATGGGTATCATCCAATGGCAGACAGTTGCGAGAATAATACAACGGAATGTAATGCCGAAAACGCAACGATTGCAACACAGACATGGGACGAAAAGAAAAATCGTTTCGGTGTATGTACAATTGTTGAATGCGATTCTGATTATCACATTGAAAACAACACTTGTGTATTAAATTACCGTGCCTGTGAAACCACAAATGGTTCAGGGTCTCAGGAATGGCAATCTAACAATACTTGGGGCAACTGTATCGCGGACAAGTGCGACCCTGGCTTTGAATTAAATGGGAAAAATTGTACACCATGTACGAATGGCAACGGTGTAAGTTCATGGACCGATGGCTGTACAATCGCAACATGTATGTATCAAGGCGCACGATACAATCTTGAAAATAATGAATGTATCGAAATTTGTTCTGAAACGGGTCTAACCGATTTTACAGGAACTCGCAAATGGAACAGTTCTACAAAAAAATGTGAAACAACTTGTGCTGCTGGATATAAATCATGGTAAAATATAGCCCCCAAACGGGGGCTTTTTTATAAAACATATATCAGATTACATACCAATAGTTTCAAATATGTATTTATGTAATCGATCTGTCTGAATACGTCCTGAACATGCAGCAGGACAGGCTGTGGCACAATTCGACAAACCACTATATGCGCCAAACACCCAGCGTGAAACCGCAGGATGTGTCATTTTACACCAACAATACTTACGTTCTGCACCATCTGCATCCACACCACTTAACCCCGATTCCACTGTAATAAATGTCGATGAATATTCCCCCGTGCCATAATAAGCGCCAAACCCAGATGTACGTCCCAACGCCTCCGCCGCAGACAGGCATGTTGCCTCGCCAGCGATCCGTCCGTATGGAAATTGTACCCACCACGACCATTCAGGAGCATAGGAACCTGTACTTGTCGCATTAACCATTGGATCAAATGCCAGTACCATAACATCATCACGTGCACACATATCAGTTGCATTTGCAGCCATTGTCGCCGTACAAATTAACAACGTAAAAATAATTTTTTTCATATCATCCCCCTTAACTTTGAATTTTTCAAAACAAAAACCGCAATGAAAATCAAAGCGGTCAGGAGGTTGAAGACAATTACAGGAATTGTGTGCTTATTCAATATATTCGCAACCCTCCTGACCAACAGGTCAGGAGTACTTATCGTCCATATAATAAAAACGACGCACAAAATGCGCCACTTGTATATATTCCGACGCCTGTATCGGGTCTTCACACCCCATCGACAGAACACCTGCCGACTAGAACATGATAACATAAAATATATTTTAATACAATAATGAATATTTAATTTAAAAATTTTAACGTTTGCTATTGTCTTATTATTTTGATAAAATCAAAACGTCAGCGGCAAATCCCGTTGGTGGGGCGTCAAAACTCCTGAAACTGCGGTTCACATTTGTGTGGACCTTATTGTAACTCCAACCCTTGGTTGGAGGGCGGCGAATACATTGAATAAGCCCGCTATAGCAGTTTATAGTTTTGAACCTCCAACCGCTTTGACTTAACAATGCGGTTTTTGTTTTTTATTCAGGGGGACAAAATGGGAAAAAAATTTATAATATTTTTTACATGTATTATACCAACAATTGTTAATGCAACGGATATGTGTGCACGTGATGATGTTATGGTACTGGCATTTGATCCAATGGTTGCAGGAACTAAAAGCACATATGATTTATACGAATGGGCTTGGACAGCAACATTTCCATACGGACAAATTAAAGGCGATGCAACCTGCCTTTCAGAAGCGGAGGGACTTGGACGGACAACCCCAATGGGGGCTTATTACGGCACAGGCGAATATTCATCAACATTTATTACCGCAGATTCTGGTTTAAGTGGTACGGACGCAAATGGCGCAGAACGCAAGGCGTGTTGGTGTAAAATAACGCATCCTGCAACAGGCCGTTGGGTGTTGTATGGCAATCTTAAGAGCGGGCATCAATGCACAACAGAATGTGCGAGCGCTTGCGGTTCTCGTATGACAAGTAACACAGTACTACGCAAAGCTTTTATTGAAACTATCGGGCTTTAAAATTCAACAAAAAATCCCCATGTTCGGGGATTTTTGCTTAAACATAATTTTTTAAAATCAAATAAATCTGACCAATATCCGTCTTGATTAGTTTTGCACTGACCGCGTCAGGGTTATCGGTCTGCTTAGCAGCTGATAAAATTTTGTCAAAACTGCGAACAAATTGTTGTGATTGTGATTTGAATACAGTGTCAGATTTTATCATATCGCGCACACGTTTTTTATCGGCTGCCCCCAACATCTTTGCCAACCATTTCGAGAAGATAGCCACATCACCACCGTGATATTTCTTCCATACGATATCTGGTATGTCTGCCCCGGTTGCACGTGTTAAATCCATTGATTGTTCATTCAGTTTTTCCATTGCACGTGCACTTTGTGTTAAAAAATCCTGGGAACTAACATGCCCAAACGTATCAGTTGGTGCAGTTTTTATCGCATCCATTGGCGCGGTTGCACGTGCAACCATCATTTGTTTATTTAATGTCTGCATTGTATCTACGGCCTTGGCATAATCTGCCATCAAATCAATCATCTGCTGACGCGATGCACCTGCCAAATCTTCTAGTTTTACCGCAGATTCAGAAATCGCAGTTGTTGAATCTGCGACAGTTGTTTTCATCTGTCCTAACTTTTCATTCAATGTATTTATAATATTTTCAAGGGTTGCACTGGCCTCTACTGAACCACGCGACAAATCGGGCAGGGCAGAATAGTAACGTTCAATCAATGCTGACAACGGCTGCAACTGTGCAGTTGTTTCGCTGGACATTTTTATCAAACTTTCAGACTGACCTGACAGTTGCGTGTGCGCTGTATTCATTTCTATCAATGTTTCGCGCACCCCAACCGCCATAGTTTTTACAGATTCAGAAAATGCATTTGCTGCAGTCTTGGTATTTTCTAGTGTGGCATTCGCAACACCGGATACGGTTTTCAGTTCTGAAACAACACCGTTTGCAAATTCTTTGATTTCGCCGTCAAATCGATTGGTTAATCCTGCCAGTTCTGATGATATTCCACGAACAGATGCCTCTGTTGTGGCGGCGGAATTCATCATGGTTTCAACCGTATCGGTTAACTTTCTATTTTGTTTGTCTATGGATGCCTCAGTCAGGCGCACCTGGCCTGCAACAACGTTTGCGGTATTGACAAGAGTGTTCATTTGACTGGTTAATTGTTTCTTCGATTGGGTTCCAAACGCATCTAACTTATCAAGATACCCATCAAGCAACCTGTCATTACGTACCATTATATCTTCATAATTTTCAGCCGAAGTTTTTATATCATTGAATCCTGTAACAACAGAATTTGACATTTCTGATATCTTATTCTGCATCGTTTCAGCTTCTTGGGTAATGGTTTTCATATGTTCTGCGTTTGTATTAAATTCATTTTGCAAATGTTCTGCCAGTATTTTTTCAGATTCTATCCATGAATCAATCTGAGCTTGAATCTGGTTGGTTGTCGCATTTGTTTTTTCAGATGTTTCTTCTATTTTCGACAATAAGTCAGTAACAGTATTTGAAAATACGTCGGTCGAAGATTCCACATCTTTCCAGGACTGGGAATTCACAATCTGTTCCAAACCACCAAGTGTATTATCAAGACGCCCAGACATCTGAACCAGCTTTTTTGTTGCGTCATCAGCTGTATTAACAAGATTTTCATTCTGAACTGTCAAAACAGACTTTAATTCTTCGGCATAATTAATTTGCGCGTTTAACGTATCTCGCATATTTTGAAAACTTTGTTCAATCTTGGCAATTTCATCAGCTAATATAGTTTGTAATACGCGTGTTGCATCTGCGATTTTTGCGCGTTCAGGATTTGTCATAACGGTTAATAACGATTGCATAACCTTTTGTGATTTACGCGACACAAAAAACAATGCACCTAACGTTAGCACCAACAAGCCGCCTAAAACAGCACCACCAATTGCCAAAAATTGTGATATTTCCATTCCTTTCCCCCTAAAACTCTGCGATTTATATGTCTTGCAGTCCTTTTGGATTTATACTAGAATTCGATAAATAAAGCAAGGACAGAAATGACAAAAAAACAAACTTTATCACCTGAACAAGACTTGGCAGCAAATCCAGCTGAAAACATATGGGTTCAGGCGAATGCCGGCACAGGGAAAACAAGTGTGCTGGTTCAGCGTTTGTTACGGATTTTGTTTCGTTGTCCAAATTGCAAAAACACCGGCATACTATGTTTAACCTATACCAATGCTGGTGCTGGCGAAATGCGCAACCGTATTTTGGCGGCCTTGCGCAAATGGGCGATGTCATCAGATGATGAATTATCTGATCTGTTACATGGCGTGGCGTTTTCAAATATTCCGAGCGCTGATGATTTGGCGCATGCACGTTCTATATTTTTTCATTATATCGACAATCCTGATATTTTAAAGATTAAAACTATTCACGGTTTCTGCGAGGAAATCTTGCATCGTTTCCCGATAGAGGCGGGCATATCTCCATCTTGGTCATTGGTATCAGATTCTGCGCAACGCATATTACAACAAGATGCGTTTACAAAAATGATAAATTCACCGGCAAAATCATTAAATACCTACAGCGCATTTGAACATCTTGTGGAACGTGTTTCTGAAAATTATATAACAGATTTGCTTGGGATATTAAGTGAATTATACAAACAATTTTTTGACGTCAATGATATTGTTAAATATCGACAATATTTTATTGATACTACATCTAATTTTTTAAAATTAAAAAACATAAAAAACGTTGGGGTTGATATAAAAAAATTAGAAGAAATTATCAAAATAGCATCTGATGAACAAAAATCGTCAAAAAAGCCGGTAAAGTTTTTGGACGATATTATAAATACAACCAAACAATACATTAACAACACTATAGATTTTGAAAAATATAAAACAATATACTTAACCGCCCAAGGCACCAAGAAATCAACAGTTTCAAAACGCGATTTTTTAATTAACGAACAAAACAGGGTTTACGAACAAAATCAACAAAACGAAAACCAAACAATCTTTGCGGATACGGTTGCTTTGTTTGATTTGGGGGGCGCCTTTGCGCAACAGTACAAGATGCTGAAAGCGCAAAAAAACCTACTAGATTTTGATGATTTAATTTTATATACACGCAAATTATTTTCAGACAAATCCACGATGGGCTGGATTTTATCTCAGCTCGACATATCCTTGGGTTATATTTTGGTTGACGAAGCTCAAGACACGTCGCCACTTCAGTGGGACATTATGAACATGTTGTCGGGCGACTTTTTTTCAGATGGCGACACAAGCGACATGCCCCGAACCATGTTTGTCGTTGGCGACACCAAGCAGTCTATATACGGATTTCAGGGCGCAGACCCGCATGCGTTTGCCAACAGTCGCGACATAATATCAAAACAAATAAAACACAACCTTCGAACAATACGCGAAGTTCCGTTGACCCAAAGTTTTCGTTCAAGTGCACCAGTATTAAATGCTGTGGACAAATTCTTTGCTGACAAAACGGTAATAGCCATATCTAATTTTTCAAACAATCCGCACAAATGTTTTCGTAAAAATACGCGTGGCGCATTTGAAATACATAAAATCGCATCGAAGCACGAAACCGAAATTACGCGTTTAGAATACGTCAAAAACATTGCGAATAAAATAAAATCTCTTATTGATTCTGGCGAACGTGCCGCCCAAGACATAATGATTCTTGTTCAACAACGCAATCCATTTGCGCCATTAATGGTTGCAGAATTAAAACGCCTAAACATCGACGTTGCAGGCAGCGACAGAATTGTCTTGCCACAGTTTTCAGCAATAAAAGATTTGCTAAACCTTCTGCGTTGGTGCACAAACCCAACAGACGACTATAGTTTATGTTGCGTATTAAGAAGTCCTATTTTTCGTTTGAATCAACGTGATATTTTTAACTTGTGTACAAGACGAAACAATATTAATTCTGCGCGTTTTTCGGCTGACAAAAATACGATTCCTACAACCATCTACGAACAGATGCAGGATTCATATCCAAACGAATTCGCAATCTTAGAAAAAATCAAAACACTATCAGAAACCGTTGCGCCATACTCTTTCTTTACATCTGTTTTACAAACTAACAACATTCGCGAAAGTTTTATTAGCGCACTCGGCGATCAAGTTATCGACCCTATAGAAGAGTTCTTGACAATATGTTTATCTTATGAACGCACCCAACCAGGAACCCTACGCCATTTTTTAAAATGGTTTATCACAGGTAACAGCGAAATTAAACGAGATATGGATGCCGCAAACGGCGTACGCATCGTTACTGTTCACGGCAGCAAGGGGTTAGAAGCACCCGTCGTGTTTCTTATAGACACAACGCGCGTACCAAAAACCGAAAACACACTGCCGATACCGTCAAAAGACTTTCCTGCATGGATTTGGGTGCCGCGCACCAACACGAGTGAGCATTATAACAACGCAAACGGCGCGCTAACTCAAACCAGAATAGAAGAATATTACCGACTGTTATATGTCGCAATGACGCGCGCGCGTGATGAGCTATACATATACGGATACACAACAAATAAAAACGCATCCGAAACATCGTGGCACAGTCAATTGTGGCGCGTATTTGTAAACAATAACAATACTGAATACACCAGAATAACAAATGACAATATTGCATAATATTTTAAATACATATAAGAATTCCAAGCTTGCGACTGATGTCGGAACAAGAACGCACGCTGAACTGCGCCACGTGTTTTTTGACGGCGTTACTTGGCACGGTAACGGTAGGCACATATCAAAGATAAAAAACAACCCTGAACTAGAACGTTTTTTTACTATCGAATCTGCGACCGAGGTTCCCATCGCGGGTTTGCTAAACAATCATTTTGTCAGCCGCCGCATTGACAGATTGCTCATAGACAAAAATACGCAAGAAATCTTTATTTTAGACTACAAAACTGACATAAACTCTGCAGAAAATCGCGGTAAATATTACCAACAAATAAAAGAATACTCTCAACTGCTGCATAAATTATACCCAAACTATCAAATTAGCGGATATATATTATGGACGCACGATTTTTCACTGGAAAAAGCAATATAAAAGGAATTATAATCCAGTCATGCTTACAAATCTAAACATTTCTAACATTGTATTAATCGAAAAGCTAAATCTTGAATTTGGCCCTGGGCTAAATGTGTTAACTGGCGAAACCGGCGCAGGAAAAAGCATCCTGATGGATGCGTTATCTTTGGCGCTTGGCGCACGATCAGATGTTGGGTTAATACGCCACGGTTGCGAAACGGCGGCTGTTTCAGCCAATTTTGACATCGTGCCAGACGCAGCTAAATCGATCCTCGCAGAATTTGATATCGAATTCACAGACGGGCTTATTTTACGCAGAACCTTATCTGCAGACGGCAAAAGCAAGGCGTGGATAAACGATGTTCCTGTGTCTATAAAAACCCTAAAACAAATTGGGGATACATTAATCGAAATTCACGGCCAATTCGCCAATCATACATTGTTAAATCAGTCTAGCCACAGAAAAACATTAGATGCATTTTTGTTAAATAATATAAATAATTTCAGTGCATTATTTACAAAAATTAAAGAAGACTATCAATTATATAACTCGGCAAAAAATCGCCTACAAGAATTACAAGAAATGCTTGAACGCAGCGCAACCGAACGTGATTTTTTGGCGCATAATGTAAACGAATTACAAAATTTAAATCCACAAATCGGCGAAGAAGAAGAACTTTCAAATCGTCGCAACGCAATTATCAACCAAGAAAAGAATATCGCAATATTATCAGATGCAATCCAAGCATTAGCCCCACGCGGCAATTCACTGGAATCACAAATCTTTAACGTGGCGCACATTTTGCAACGTATCAAAGGGGACCAAAATCCATATTCTGAACAAATCGACAAATTATACGAAATAGCAGAAAGTATATCACAAATCGCCGAATCCTTGGAACCCGAATCCACCGACACAGACACCGTGGACAGTATCGAAGAACGCCTGTTCGCCATTCGCGCAGCAGCGCGTAAACATCGTGTAACGGCGGACGAATTGCCGAGTTTATTAGAACAAATGTCAGCGCAATTAAACACAATTGACAATTCGGACGCTGAATTAAAAAAATTAACCGACACCACGAATATATTACGCATAGAATTTGAAAAATCCGCCACAGCATTACACGAATTAAGAACCCAAGGTGCAAACATTTTGCGCGAACGTTTGTTATCCGAACTGCCTGATTTAAAACTAGGGAACGCCGACTTTATGCTTGATATTAGTCCCAGCGCCCCGTCTGCGTCCGGCACTGACGACGTTACATTTATGATAAAAACAAACCCAGGTTCACCATTTGCACCACTGCATCGCGCCGCATCGGGTGGGGAATTGGCTCGCTTAATGTTGGCTATGCGGGTTGTTTTGGCGGACAACAATAACGATATTGCATTTGTATTTGATGAAATCGATACTGGCATTAGTGGCGCAACCGCATCCGCAGTTGGCGCAAGGCTAAACAAACTTGCACAATCGGGTCAGGCACTGGTTATAACTCATTCCGCCCAGGTTGCGGGTTATGCCAACCGACACTTTAAGATTTCAAAAACCGTTACCGACAACAAAACCACAACCCGCGTTCACGAAATATCTGAAAACGAACGCATAAATGAAATCGCACGCATAATCAGTGGCGCCGAAATAACCCCAGAATCCATAACAATGGCACAAACATTAATAAAAGGTTAAGCACAATGGAAAAATGGTACGTAAAAGAAAGCACACCCCCAATCGGATTATCTTTGCCAAACATTAACGTTGGGCCTCAAAAACAATATACAAGAACGAACCATAGTTGTAAATTCACCCCACGTTCCAGTTGGCACAAAAATCAAAATATACACCGACAAAAAATATAAATATCTAACCATCGCCACATCATACAAAATCAAAGATAGACGACATATAACCCTGAACTTATCGCCATACAGTTCCGTATCATCGATAAAACATTTTTATAAACGTTTTTCTGTCGTTGATGGCATCCGTTTCAATATTGATTTAATTCAAACCCTATCACAACAGGGGATTATGCCATCATTAAACAGAAACACAAATCTGCGATTGTTTTTACAGGCAAAATCTCGCTAATAAAAAACGCCCGTTTGGGCGTTTTTTTAACAAATAAAAATTATTTGTTTGCATTCTTTTCTGCGCTTGTTGCAGACAAATCTTCGACAATACGCGCTTTTTTGCCAGACAACCCACGCAAGAAGAACAATTTAGCACGACGAACCTTACCAATACGAACCTTTTCAATCTTTTCGATTGCAGGGCTGTATAATGGGAATTTACGTTCTACGCCAACCCCATAAGATTCACGACGCACTGTAAAGGATGCATTATTTCCCATGCCGCCATCGCGTGCAATAACAACACCTTCAAAAATCTGAATACGGAATTTATCGCCGTCTTTAATTTTAACGTGAACTTTCAACGTATCCCCAGCTTTGAAGTTTGGGATTTTTTTATCGCCCGTCAGTTTAGCAACCTGGGCAGCTTCGATTTTTTTAATAATGCTCATTTTTCATTTTCCTTTATTAAGTCCGGACGACGTTGTTTTGTTATTTCGTCCGATTGTTGTTTCCGCCATCGTTCGATATTGCCATGATGACCGGACAGCAGGACTTCTGGGACACTTTGTCCACGCCATACTGACGGGCGGGTATATAATGGCCATTCTAACCCCCCGATTTCGAAACTTTCATTTTCTGTGGTATCACTACCGCCATGGACCACATTATCCATCAAGCGAACGCAACTGTCAACAAAAACTTGGGCTGCAATTTCACCCCCAGACAGTATATAATCACCAATTGACAATTCCATTATACCATATTGTTCAATAACGCGTTCATCGATTCCTTCGTACCGACCGCAGAGCAGGGTATAAACCGCATCAGAATCATCCACAAATTCGTGCACCATTTTTTGATTTAGCGTTGCCCCACGTGGTGAAAAATATATTATTTTACCACGATTTTTTATAGAATCCAACGCATCCCCCAACACGTCGGGACGCATAACCATACCGGCACCACCGCCAAATTGCGTATCATCAACACTGCCGTAATTATTTATTGCAAAATCACGAATGTTTATGATGTTATACGACCAGATTCCATGTTCCAATGCACGGCCAACCACACCACCGGACAGGGTGCCAGGGAACATTTCTGGGAAAATGGTCAATATATTAAAATGCATTTTTTACCTTGTTTTCTGCAAGACAGCCTGTTTGCATTTCTTGGAACATTCGGAACAAATTTTTTGTGCAACCGAATGTATCTCCATTGCGTTTGCCGCCTGTTGATAAACATTTCCCAACGCATGAATACTGATTACATTTGTTGTATTCGTTGATGTTTGATATATATTCCACCTTTCAGGATACGAATAAACAAAACTTCTCAAGCCACAAAAATGCGGATCTTTATCACATGAAACAATAATCGTTCTAAATGATTTTTCAATTTTATAACTCATAATTTAATCACCTTATTTCCTAAATCTACATCTGCACCGACAAAAGAAACCATTTCCCCATTATCAAGTTCTATGATATCACCGGCGCCATAATTCTGAAAACAATCAACTACACCTAATTTTTTGCCATTTCGCACAACGTCAAATCCGATTAAGTCAGCCTGATAATATTCATCATTTTTTAAATCAGGCAAGCTATCACGTTCAACAAACAATTCTGTTCCACGCAGGCTTTCTGCGGCATTTCTATCGTCAATTCCATTTATCTTCGCAATAACAACATTAGAATTTGGAACCACGCGCACAAATTTAAAATCACCAAGATTAAATTTTGAACTTTGGATTTTAAGTTTTTGGAAATCCGTTGTTTTTTCAGCAAAAGATTGCACACGAACTTCTCCTCGAATTCCTTGGGGCGCAACAATCTTTCCAACCAAAATCAAATGCTGTTCTGCCATTTTTATTTCTGTTTTTCCTGTGCACGAATATAACAATAGCGCAAATACCGTTCACAATCAGCCATGTGTTCCAACGGACATTTTGCGAACATATCTTGCGAGGTAAAGAATGTTTGATTTATTTGATTTTTTGCAGCATATTCTACCGCTTCGCGCCATGCCTGAAATCTATCGTCTTTTTTCTGACAAAAATCACCATCATACGGACATTTATTAGACATGCTTCTTACCTTATTTTTGTTTTTGCAGATTTAGTTGCTTCATTTTATCCAAATAACGTTTACATTCATTCGGATCGCAACGACATTCTGTGGTAACACGATACAAATCTTTTACATACATCTCATTTTTTGCCCATATCTGACGATTGGCTTCTTTTACGCTATAACCCGTATCACAAACGATTTCATCAGTGTATGGACAATCATGTAATTTTACCAAATCCATATTTGCAGCCTTTTATAAGGTCTGCCCAGCTTACTCTGGGCAGACGGAACAAATTTATTCAGCAACAGTTTCTGTTGTCGCTTCTTCTGCTGGCGCCGCAGCCGCAGCTTTTGCAGCTTCTTCAGCGGCAGCTTTTTCAGCTGCGATTTTAGCCAACTTTTCAGCCTTGTCCTTGATCTTCATCTGTGTTTTTTCAGATTGCAGATGTTTCTTTGTCTGAACAGGAATCGCTTTTGCTTTAACCAAGCCAGCTTTTGCCAAGAATTTGTAAACGCGATCAGATGGCTGTGCACCTTTGGCCAACCAAGCCTTCACTTCATCAATTTTCAAAACAACGCGCTTGTCGCTATCTTTTGCCTGCATTGGATCGTATTTGCCAACAACTTCCAAAACATTACCCGAATTACGCGCATTACGAGAATCCGTAACAACGATATGATAGTACGGGCGTTTTTTTGCACCATGACGTGCCAAACGAATAACAGTTGCCATAATTTTTGCTCCTTAATATTTTTTAACTGTTTTTTATCACAAAGAAAACCGCCATCAAGGACGAAACTCGTCGGATGATGTACCACACACATACTGTGAACTGGTGTTACTATAATGGCAATCTTTGGGATTTGCGGAATCATTATGCACGAAAAAATATCAAAAGTCAAACAATTATTACAAAAAACAATCACAAAAGTCGGTCTAATCTTGGTGCGGGCGAAGGGAATCCGAATGTATAAACACACAATGAGTTGCGTTATTAGCAACGAATTGATGTGTGCATCATAAGGATACCCGACTCATACACACAGCACATCAATCTTGGTGCGGGCGAAGGGAATCGAACCCTCGTCTTCAGCTTGGGAAGCTGACGTGCTACCATTATACCACGCCCGCAGTGTTGTGAATTCTATAGAAAAGATTTTTAAAAGTCCAGCACAAAAAAAACTAGCGAGCTTTCATCATCGCAACAATTTTATTAATCTCAGCACATGCGTTTTCCAGTTTAAACGCACGATCCACAGGGCAGGCGACACACATTTGTTCTAAATTCATATTTCCTGCGCATATTGGGCACAACGAATTATCGCCCATCTGTAATGCCACACAATCGCGTTTTGCCTTGGTTGCCACGACTTCGCCTTTTGCAAAATACAAGACATACTGTTCTAGTTTTTTTGTGCGAACCGATTCCAAGAATTGAAACACTGGACAAATTTGTTTTGCAAGCTGTTTATCCGCCTTGTACAGCCGATTACGCTCGTTCATTTTTTGCAAATCCCTGTTCACAATTTTGCCGTTTTTTTCAACTTTACGCAAATAATACTCGCGCATTTTTTCCGGATTCTTTTTACGATACTCCCTCATCTTTTCTTTACATTTTTCTGGGTCCTTTCTGTATTGGTTTCTTGAATATTCTGCTATTTTTTCAGGGTTCTTTTTTCTGTATTCCTTCGCATAGTCCGGATTTTTCTCGCGCCACTTTTTCATATACTCTTTTTGTTTTTCTTTGTGTTCCGCATAATATTTACGCGAACGTTCGTTGTTCTTCTCACGATTTTTCTTATGATTTTCAATGGCCCACTGACGAACATGTTCCGCATTGTTTTCCTTCCACTTATTTATACGTTGCGCAATCTTTTCAGAATTCAATTCTCGATACACACGTTGATATGCCAAAATCCGCTCTCTATTCTCATTATAATATCTAACCCAATTATCCTTTTGTTCCCGATATCTTTTTAACGATAAATTTTGACGATATTCTGGATTCTTCTTATTCCATTCTGTGGCATATTTCGCAACTTTTTCAGGA
>JAFYXQ010000049.1 GCA_017546085.1 Alphaproteobacteria bacterium
GTAAAAAATCTTGAATTAACGCGTACAGATTTGTCGCAAGTAACCAAGTTGACTATGCCTAAAAATGCCAATATGGTTTCTTTGTATAGCGCAAAATTGCCTGAGTGTGAATTGGATCTTGGTACTGTGGATTCTATTAATTTGACCAATGCAGATTTATCGCGCGTAACCAAGTTAAACTTACCAAAAAACGCAGAGAAGATAGCTTTATCTCATGCGATACTGCCTGCATGCGAATTGGATTTTAGTGCCGTCGAAGAGCTTAATTTAGATTATGCAGATTTATCGCGCGTAACCAAGTTAACAATGCCCAAAAACGCAACTCGTATAAATTTATCCATGGCAAAGCTGCCTGCATGCGAATTGGATTTTAGTGCCGTCGAAGAGCTTAATTTAGGTAGTGCAGATTTGTCGCGCGTAACCAAGTTAACCATGCCCAAAAACGCAAAGCGTATTTGTTTAGATGATGCAAAGCTGCCTGTGTGCGAATTGGATTTTAGTGGTGTGGGGGTCCTTTATTTACAAAATACTGATTTATCACATATAAAAAAGTTAACCATGCCAAAAAATGCAACACTTATAAATTTGTCCCGGACAAAACTGCCTGCATGCGAATTGGATTTTAGTGCCGTCGAAGAGCTTAATTTGCACGATACTGATTTATCGCACATAACCAAGTTAACTATGGCAAAAAAATTGAGGTATATTGATGTATCCAATGCGATATTACCAGCGTGTGAATTGGATCTTAGTGTTGCAATAACCTGTTATTTGTATAGTGCAGATTTATCGCGCCTAACCAAGTTGATTATGCCCAAAAACAAAAAGAATATTTCTTTATCGCGTGCGACGCTACCGGCATGTGAATTGGATTTTAGTGCTGCCGAAGAACTTGATTTGTATAGTGCAGATTTATCGCGCGTACCCAAGTTAATTATGCCAAAAGACGCAAAGCGTATTTGTTTAGATGAAGCAAAGATGCCTGCGTGCGAATTGGATTTTGATAATGTGGAAGATCTTAGTTTAAACAGAGTAGATTTATCGCGCGTACCTAAGTTGGTTCTGCCAAAAAATGCAAATAAGATTGGAATGCGTTACACGAAACTGCCTGCGTGTGAATTGGATTTTAGTGATATAGAATTTCTTGATTTGGCTTGGGCAGATTTGTCGCGTGTAACCAAATTATCCATGCCTGAGCATGCCAAGCAAGTTATTTTGCGTGGGACGAAATTCCCTATGTCCTACAAGATTAATCAAGGGATTCTAAAATTACAATCAAAGATGGCGAAAATCGCAAAAATATTTAACCCACAGGACAAAAACAATGACAAATAAAATAAAAATGACATTAAAAACTGGTGATGTTGTTATTGAAATGTTACCAAAAATTGCGCCAAAACATGTTGCGCGTATATCTGAATTGGTAAAATCAGGATTTTACAATGGTTTAACTTTTCATCGTGTAATCGATGGTTTTATGGCGCAAACTGGTTGTCCGGATGGGACGGGCTGTGGTGGCAGTGGCAAAAAAATACCTGCGGAATTTTCAGGCGAAAAATTTTTGCGTGGCGCGGTTGGTATGGCGCGTGCAGTTGACATAAATTCTGCTGATTCTCAATTTTTTATCTGCCTTGATGACAGTGAATTCTTGGATGGGAAATATACTTTGTGGGGCAGGGTTATTGATGGTATGAATCATGTTGATGCAATATCCAAGGGCGATGTTTATAACAATGGTCATGTTGAAAACCCTGATAAAATAATCAAAATGGAATTGATATAAAAAAAATCCCCAATTCGGGGATTTTTTTTATTTTGCTTCGTCTTCTGGAACGACGGAAACCGTTCTACGATCACCGTTGCCCTTCTTGAACTTAACAATACCGGCAATCTTTGCGAAGATTGTATGATCCTTACCCATGCCAACATTCAGACCAGGGTGTACGGATGTACCACGCTGACGGATGATGATGTTTCCTGGGATAACACGACTGCCACCAGATTTTTTTACGCCTAATCTGCGTCCTGCAGAATCGCGTCCGTTCATTGACGCCGAACCAGCTTTCTTATGTGCCATAGTTTCGACTCCTTATGCCTTGATGTCTGTTATTTTCAAAACAGTAATGAACTGACGGTGCCCTTTTGTGCGGCGATAATTTTGGCGACGTTTTTTCTTAAATACCAAAATCTTGTCAGCGCGTTTCTGTTCAATTATTTCTGCGACAACTTTGGCGCCTTCGACGAACGGTGTGCCAATTTTATCGCCGACCATTAATACTTGGTCGAATTCTACCTTACCTTCGGCATTCAGTTTTTCAACCTTAATAATATCGCCTTGTGCAACGCGATATTGTTTGCCGCCGGTTTGAAAGATTGCAAATTCGCTCATGTTTTCTTTCTCTTGTGTTTTGTTTGTTATGTTTTTTACGTCTTCTGACGAAAAGTTTATGCAAATTTTATGTTTTTTTGTGTAAAAGTCAAGTGTTTTGTTGAAAAAAATATACAAACCGGCTTTAAAGCCCCCGTTTTATGATATGTGGGGGCTTGTTATATTCACTACCATAGCTTCACGCGTTTTTCTGGTTCCAGGTACATTTTATCGTTCGTAGTTATGTTAAATGCGTCATACCATGCGTTTATGTGTGGTAAAATTCCGTTTACTCGATTTTTGCCCAGCGAATGTTCGTCCACCTTGGTCAGGCGTAATTCTTCGGCGGCACGAATATTTTGTGCCCATGCGCCTGCGTATGATATAAAGAAACGCATATCAGAACTTAATCCCATTGAATCAGACGTTTGTTCACCGAACTTTTTGTATGCGTCAAACGCAATTGTTACACCGCCGTAATCTGCTAGATTTTCACCCAATGTAAATGTTCCGTTTGCGTTTACTTCGTCGTTTATCTTTATCTTATCAAAAAAATCAACCATGACTTTGGCGCGTGCGTCAAAACCTTTTGCATCCTCTGTTGTCCACCAATCTTTCATGTTTCCGTCCTTGTCAAAATGACGTCCAGAATCATCAAATCCGTGCGTCATTTCGTGTCCGATAACCGCGCCGATTGCACCATAATTAAACGCGTCATCTGCTTCCATGTCAAAGAAAGGATATTGTAATATGCCCGCAGGAAAACAGATTTCATTCGTTGATGGATCATAATATGCGTTTACTTCATGTGCGTTCATGTACCAAATTGTTGGGTCTTTTTCAGTGCCGATTTTTTTTATCCAAAACGCATCTTCGAATTCAGAAATACGCATTACATTTGCCCACAACGAATCATTTTTTATTTCGAGTTTCGAATAATCGCGCCATTTGTCAGGGTATCCAATTTTTGCCTTGAACGTGGATAATTTTTCTGTGGCTTTTGCCTTGGTGGTATCAGACATCCATTCTAGATTATCGATACGTTCAGCGTATGCACGTTGTAGGTTTTTTACCAGTTTTTGCATACGTTTTTTTGCATCTTCCGAAAAATATTTTTCAACATACAGTCGTCCGACTTCTTCGCCAATTGTGCCATCAATCAGGGATACTGCGCGTTTCCAACGTGGCTTTTGTTCCATTTGGCCCGCCATTGTGCGGTTATAAAAATCAAAAGATATTTCATATGTTTTGTCATCCAACAATGAATCTGCGGCACTGATAATTTTGTATTTTAAATATGTTTTTATTAATTCGAAATCAGTATCGTTCATTATCGCAATCGATTCTGATATTGCTTCGGGT
The DNA here is from genome assembly GCA_017546085.1 of Alphaproteobacteria bacterium. Taxonomy (GTDB): domain Bacteria; phylum Pseudomonadota; class Alphaproteobacteria; order Rs-D84; family Rs-D84; genus Enterousia. The sequence continues at coordinate 3,731 of JAFYXQ010000049.1, forward strand.
TGTGCGATATTTATTTCTTTTGCGGCGGATGCACCACGTGCGCTTAAATACGCGTCCCAATCAAAATTTAAAAATTTAGATTTTATTTCGTTGATATTCATCTTGTGATAATTGGCATGCGGGTCGCGTAATTTTTCCTTTGGGTAAAAAGATTTTGCCATGCGTTCTTCGAATTCGTACAGTTTTTTGACATCCGCATCAATACCAAAATTTTTCATCTGTTTTTCAATAAATTCTTTATATTTTTTTCGAATTTGGATCGACTTTTCATCTGTGTCAAAATAATAATCGCGTGAAAGTCCAATTCCGCCTTGTCCTATGTTGTACAGGAAGTGTTCGCTATCCATTTCGTCCAGTGCAACGCCATCACCCCAAAATGCGGATGATATTCTATGTATTTTACCAAGATATGTTTCCAAATCTTTGCGTGTTAAATTATCTATTTCGGTCAGTTGTGGTGTTACAGGCGTAACCCTGTCGGCATTTAGTTTTTCTTCATTCATTGCGATTTTGTATAAATCGCCAATTTTTCCATTGTCGTTTTCAATAATTTCACGACTGCGTTCAAGGTTTGTATTGCGCAAAACATCAAACGCACCATATCTGCTATAGTCGTTTGGAATCGGATTGGCTATTTGCCATCCACGTGTTGCAAAATCATAAAAATCATCGCCTGCGCGAACGTTTGTGTCCATGTTTTCAGTCTTGATACCGGTATTCAATATTTTCTCCTTTGTCATAGATTTTGCGATTGTGATTGCAGATATTACTGCGATTATGCCTATTATATTCCAAAATACACTTTTCATTTTCTTACTTCACCAAATTTACAATTATTTCATCGAGTATTAACATACCTTTTTTTGTTGTGGCAATTCTTTCGTTCTCAATTTTTATCAAGTCAGGATTAGATATTGCCCAATCCATATCAATAACGTTTTTTATTGTGTCTGTCAATTGGCAACCGTGAATTGTTCGCATGCCGGTGATAACTTGCTCGATTGCGCGCGTGGAATCGGAAATTTTTTCAAATTGCGCATAGTTTCCCATTTGTTCGTACCAGATATTGTTGATATAAACGCGTCCTGCTGCGCCTTGCCCGATTCCGATATATGGTTTGCCGTCCCAGACATTTTGATTGTGTTTGCATTCAAAACCGGACATGGCGTAATTGGATACTTCATATCGTGGCAGGTTAAGATTTTTTTCGATTGCGTTATACATGTCTGCCATTTCGGTGTTGCTTGGCATCTTCAGATTCATTGTTCCAAAAGGTGTCCCTTTTTCAATGGTCAGTTCGTACAAAGAACAGTGTGTTAATCCCAATGAATTAATGTCTGTGCACATTTTTATTATATCTTGAACGGTGTCATTTGGCAGTCCATATATAAAATCAGCAGATGTACGCAGATTTAATTTATTTGTATATTCGATTAGCTGTAATGCGTCATTTGCTGTATGTTTGCGTCCTAGGAATTGCAGGCGTTTATCGTCAAGGGATTGGATTCCGATTGAAATTCTGTTTGCTCCGATTGATTTAAAATCCTTTAATTTGTCAAAGTCGATCGTCGCAGGATTGGATTCGACGGTGATTTCGGTGTCGGTTTCAAGTTGAAAATTGTTTTTTATTGTATTGATTATTTTTTCAAATACCGTCGTTGGCATCAGCGAAGGGGTCCCGCCGCCAAAAAAAATCGTAGGAATAGTAATGTTGCCTAATTTTTGCCCCCAATAATTTATTTCGGCACATATGTCGTTACAATACTTTTCCCAATCGGGTTTTGCGCATGCGTGTGAAAAAAAAGCGCAATAATTACACTTTGATTTGCAATATGGTACATGAATATATACATTGTGTGGAACGTTTTTCATAGTGCTTTTATTTTATCTGCTGAATTTTTTCGCGCAAGCAATAAATAAAAAATACTTTTTATGATTTGATTTTTGTGTTATAATAACAACGTTATTATACGATGAAGGCAAGGGTTGTACCATTTTTATCATTGATTTTTGCTCCTTTTGCGGCCTTTTCCGCGAACGAAGGGGTTCCGTCATATTATCAAAAAAATACCACCCAAACCGCAAATCAGGCATCTTATGGTTCCTATGCGGATAGGGGGTACACTAAATACGTCGGGCAATCTGGAACAAAACAGGTTGTTGGTTCGCGTTCTTATTCCTATCAGGTTCCACGTCCGCAAATGCCGGGTATGTATGGTGCGATGACGGCAAATGGTATTGCAATGCCCGTCGCGTCAGAAGATTCTACGACTTTATATGCTGGCTATTCTCGTCGTTTTGCGGATTTTGAATTTGAAACCGGTGTAAATTCCATTCTTGAATGGGATGATATGATTTGGAACGAAATTACCGTTGGGGCGCGTCATAATTTTGATATACGTGATTTTGATTTAACGGTATTTGGTGAATATACCTATGGTGATATGTCGCATGGCGGTCTGTCAATGGATTATGATTTGAAACCATTTGATAACGCGGTGCCGGAATATGGTATCTTTACAATATCTATGGGCGATCAGTCGGGGCGCAGCAATCATTTTAAGTTTGGTTTGTCGGCGCATCATATATGGGATATTGGTGGATGGAAGTTGTCGCCAACTGTTGGATATGAAATTTTCAAACATAATTTGGAAATGTCGAATCATTATTATCCGAATCCTGGCGTGTATTTGCCTTTGATGACGGACAGGGGTGAATATGTATTTGGTGATGAGTTGGGTAATTTTTATTCGGTTCCAATTAATGTTTCAGCCCCAGAAAATTGGTATCAGGTATGTATGTCGCCCGAAGATATCAAGGTTGTAACCAACGCAATATCTGGTTATTATGATGGCTACGGTTCGTTGGGGGACGAATTGGTAACTGGTGATTATACCATTGAAATGGGGACAGTGCCATGGGGTGTTGGAACCGGCGAATGTGTTATTATCGGTGGCGACGGTCCCGTAATTGTCGAAGGGACTACACATAAATACAATACAACATGGTCTGGTTTTTATGTCGGCTTGGAAATTGAGAAGCAAATGACACTAAAAGATAAGTTGCGTTTGTATATGCAGTTTGGTTTGCCAAAATACTCATCAGAAGGTATATGGCCTAATCGTACAGATTGGCAACAAAACCCGAGTTTCTTGGACGAGGGAAGTAATGGCGCATATTCTTATGCGGCGGAAATGGAATACAATTATAAAATCACAGATCGTATGCAATTGGCATTAAAGGTTGATATGAATTTGTTCCATGTTGGTAAAATTCCTGGTGAATTATATATCGCAGAATATAGTCAGTACGTTATCGACGAAAATGGTCAGTATGTTATGAAGGAAGCCTATGATGAATTTGGTAATGTTTATTACGTTCCGTTATTAGAAACGGTTCCTGCGCACACGGAAAAGGTTGCAGATTCGCTTAAACGTGCAACGTGGCAATCTTTTGGATTGCATCTCGGTTTAAAATATTCATTTTAACAACAGGGGATAGATATGAAAACAATCACAAAAATGCTGATTGCGGCGATGTTTTTTGCACCGTTTACTGCACGTGCTGACCGTGGTTCATTTGATGTTTCGCGTTGGTATGACGTTATGGATAGTTTGCGCGTTCGTGCAACCGCGGAAAATATATCATCAGATGTTATAAATTCTACATTACGTTATCCCGCATTTATTCCATCTATTGTAAAAAGTGATACAAATCAGGCAGAATTTAAATTGACGTTAGATGGGTATTTGGAACGTACGGTAAACCAGACGCGTATTAGTCAGGGTAAAAAAATGTCATTGCGTTACCCAACCATGTTGTCGCGGGTTGAAAAAAAATATGGTGTTCCGCCGCATGTTATATTGGCTTTTTGGGGGATGGAATCAAATTATGGTGATGTAAAGGCACGCCATAAATTAACAGATGCGTTTCTGACATTGATGTATGACGGTCGTCGTGAAACTTTCTTTACGAATCAGTTAATCGCATTAATGAAAATCGCAGATAAAAACAAATTAGATATTAATAATATAAATGGTTCATGGGCAGGTGCAATGGGGCATTTTCAGTTTATCCCAACGACACTTGTACAGTATGGTGTTGATGGTAATGGTGATGGGCGTACAGATATCATAAACAGTATCGGTGACGCAATGTTCAGTGCGGGAAATTACTTAAATAAGTTGGGTTGGAATAAAAACGAACGAATTGTTCGACGTGTATCATTGCCTGCAGACTTTGATATTTCATTACTTGATGGAAAAACAAAATTAACATTACCACAGTGGGCATCGATGGGTGTTACGAACCCTGACGGTTCGTTGATTCCGCAAAATGAAATGATTGCGGGGCTTGTTGCGGATATCGCAGCAATAGAAAATGCACGTACTGCGGCAGATACATCAAATACAACCGCTGACACAGATGTTGCGCCAATGCCGGTTATAACGGCCTATCTAACGTACCCAAATTTTTATAGGATAAAGAAATGGAACAATTCAAATTGGTATGCGATTGCAATAGCTAATCTCGCAGATGAATTGAAATAAAAACGTTGCGTATATAATAATTCTTTGATAATCTTCCCAATATATAAATACCAAGGGATAAATATATGGCTATTAAAATTCGTGATTTCGAGGTTCGGTTAACCCGTAACAAAGAAGAACGTAAACAGGTGCGTCAATTGCGCTATCGCGTTTTTGTCGAGGAGGAGGGCGCATCCGCCACCGAAGAACAGCGTGCCCTTGGCGAAGAATATGATGCATACGATAGATTTGCAGAATATATGGCGGTATTTCATAACGGTCGTGTTGTTGGAACGTATCGCGTTATTGATAGAAATGCTGCGGAAAAAATGGGTGGTTTTTATACTGAAACAGAATTTAATTTATCCAAGATAAAAAAATACCATGGCAATATCGCAGAAATGTCGCGCGCATGCGTTGAAAAGGAATATCGTGAAAATGCGTTGGTCATGCGGATGTTATGGGCGGGTTTGGGCGAATTAATTGTTCGTCGTAAAATTGGTGTGTTGTTTGGGGTTGCGTCATTTGTTGGAACAAAACCTGCGCGTTCTGCCCAGGCGATATCATATTTATACTATAATCACTTGTCTCCATTGCGTTTGCGAGCGACAGTATTACCGGAAAAATTTGCAGATGGGGTAAATCCAAAATTATCACGCATGAATATCTTGCCACGTGAATTTGTTGATGTTGCGGACGCAAAATCAGAAATGACCCCATTGATAAAGGGGTACTTACGCCTTGGCGCCACTTTTGGCAAGGGGGTGTTTGTTGATGCGCCATTTAATTCATATGATGTATTTGTAATGATTGAAACACGCAAAATGGATGCTGCATATCAGAAACATTTCTTGGGGCGCGAAAATGCATTGGGTGCACCCGAAGATGAACGGGAAAAAATAATCAAGACGGTTGGAAAAATCATAACTTTCCCGGTTGTTGGACCATTCAGGGCGGTGCGCGCATTTGTTGATTTTCTGCTGCGTGAAGATGCGGACGATGCGGAATATATTGAAGACAACGAAAAAACAGAAGACGAAGAATAATATAACATGGCAAAATTACGTAAACAAAATATTTTTAATACATTTGGTGCTGCTGTAAAGTTTGTACTGTTTTGGGTAATGGTTGTTGTTCAGATTCCAATAATTGCATTATTGCCACGTCGTTGGGGTGTTCGTTATATGCCTGTGTTTATGTGGTTTTTGTTGAAATTGGCGGGAATAAAAATCATTGTTCATGGAAGGTTATCTGATGCACGTCCATTAATGGTTGTGTCAAATCATATATCAGTATTTGAATTGGCGACATTTCCATGTGTTTTTCGTGGTAGTTTTATTGCCAAGAAGGAAATGGAAAATTGGCCATTGGTTGGTTGGGTCGCGAAAAAATTTGGTGTTATATTTGTTGATCGTCGTCCATCACATGCGCGTGATGCGCTGGCGGTGGTGCAACGTGCTGTTGAAACAGTAAAATACCCAATGATATTATTTCCCGAGGGTACAACCACAAACGGCGCATATGTAAAACCGTTTAAAAGCACACTGTTTAATTTTGTTGAAAATTCTGATATAACGGTTCAGCCAATGGCAATGCACTATCGTTACAAAGATGGATCTGTGATTGACGAACAGACACTTGCTGACCACTTTGCGTATTTTGATAATAAAAAAATGGATATGGGCCCGCATTGCAAAATCGAACGCAGTGCATTTGGTCAGGTTTTTCATATCATGATGCTGGGCGGATTTATGGTTGAAATAACATTGCTGCCACCACCGCCCTTGGCGGGTATGGACAGGAAGCAGATTGCCGACACACTGCAAAAACAAGTGTCAGAAAAATATATGGAATTAAAAGATAAAAAATAAAAAAAGAAAGAGATTTAAGAAATGAAAATAGAAAATTTATGTGTTCGTCGTTTAATTGGGGATGTTGCTGGTGCGACGACTCACGGTCATAAAATGGCGATTAAGGGTGGTTATATATATCAAACTTTTCAGGGTGGATATACTTTATCCCCATTGGGATGGCGCGTTGTTCGCAACATAGAAAATATTATTCGTCAGGAAATGGACGCAATAGACGGTCAGGAAATTTTAATGCCTGTTGTTTCTGGTGCGGACATTTGGCGCGAAAGCGGTCGTTATGACACCGTTGATGTTTTGGCAAAATTCAAGGGACGTTCGGGTACGGATTATGTTTTGAATCCAACACACGAAGAAGTGGTTGTTGATTATGTAAAATCTGTATTGGAAACATATCGTCAAATGCCATTTATGGTTTATCAGATTCAGACAAAATTCCGTGATGAATTACGTGCACGTGCGGGTTTGATTCGCACACGTGAATTTATAATGAAGGACGCATATTCCTTCCATGAAACACAATCCGATTTGGAACAGTATTATGAACGTTGTCATGGCGCGTATGAACGTATTTTTGCCCGTTGTGGGTTAAAAAATGTTGTTAGTGTTTTATCATCTACTGGTGATATGGGTGGCAGCGTTGCGCATGAATTTCAATTAATAAATGACATGGGCGAAGACACGATTTATTTATGTGAATGTGGATTTAAAACCAACAAAGAATTAATCGAAGAAGGTTCTGAAATCTGCCCAAAATGCGGCAAGGTTTTGAACAAGGTTCGTGGGATTGAGATTGGAAATATATTTCAACTGGGGACCAAGTATTCTGATTCCATGAATTTAACTTATGCTGCATCAGATGGCGAAACAAAACACCCGATTATGGGGTGTTATGGAATTGGGGTTGGTCGTACAATGGCGGCGATTATGGAAGAAAGCGCGGATGACAAGGGACCAATTTGGAACATGGCAACCGCACCATTTGCTGTTGAAGTAATCGGACTGCCAGACAAAGAAGGCAAGACATTACCATTAGCCGAAGAAATTTATAACAATTTAAAGAAGGCTGGCATAGAAACAATTTTGGACAACCGTGATGCACGTGCGGGTGAAAAATTTGCAGATGCAGATTTGATTGCCGCCCCAATTCGTTTGATTGTGTCTGCCAAGAATTTGGCAAATAATGCGATAGAGGTTAAATATCGTGTCAATGATATCGATACGTCTGAATACAAGACATCGTTTGGTTTGGACACATATATGCCAGACGTTGCGGATGCGATTTTAAAATTATTAGGCAAATAAAAAACGGGGTTTTCCCCGTTTTTTTTTATTTCTTTTTAATTTTATGATTTTCGCGAATTGTTGCCAAAACTTCACTTATTTGATCAAACAAGTTTCCTTGTGAAATAAAATGTTCTTTGGATGCTGATGTCATTTCTGATGTTGGCATATAAAAATGTTCGTTGCCATTTGGGAACAATACTGCAACTGGTTCACGTTTCTTTTTTACTGGTTTGCTTGTCAAATAAACAACAATCGTACGCGCCAATTCTTCGTCGATAACTTTCAAATCTTTGTAAATTTCAAGCAGGTTCGCAGCATTTGGATTTGGTAAATCAATTGTTTCATCCAATACAGGTTTGCCGTTAATTTTTTCTACCTTGAAAGTAATATCGCCATAATTGTCATAATTTGTACCTGTTTCTTCTCCGTTCAGAAAATACGGTGCTTTAATCGTATATACTTTTCTGTGTACCGGACCATCGAAAACATACATGTCTTCAAGAATTTTTCGTGTTGTGTCCAAGCATTTTGGTGCCAATAATTTTGGTTTGTTTTTCTTTTGTTGCACTTTTTTCATATTTTGTCCTTTTTGGTGACTAGAAACAAAAGGCTAGTATAGAAATATATAATTGTCAAATAATATTCAGCCGCGATATGCGGCTGATGGGGTGAAAGAAAGGAAAGTCGTTTTATTATATTATTTTTTCTTTTTCGCAGTTGTTTTATTTTTATTTTGGGTTCTGCGTACTGTATTTGTTTTGATTTCGTCATCCATAGACATAATGTCTATTTCTGCATCGCCATTGGCGATATCCATAATATGGTTTACATTATGGCGCAGGTTCGGGTGTTTGTCTGCATAACGTTTAATTCCAACCAATACAGCCGCAGTAATCACACGTTCCATATCGCGAATATCGATATTTTCTGAAACCTTGCCACGGATGCTAGATAAAACACCACTGATTGTACTGCGTGCGCGTCTAAAAAATTTACGACGTCGATGTGCGCGAACGATTTCACGTATCCACATCAATATTAGCATAATGACCAGTGGGACAATTACGCAGAATAAGAAATACCGATACCAACTGTCGCAAAAGACAGGTGTAAATATCGCATCGCAAATGCGTTGAAAATGTAAGATAGAAACAGCAGCCATTTCATAAACAGCCAATACTGTAAAACATATTTTTGATTTTAGTAACATGGTGGGTTCTCTCTCCTTGCTGGGTACGATATATATTTTTACTGATTTTTTATTTAATTGCACTAGGTATGAATTCCAAGTAAAAAAAACGCCCGTTTGGGCGTTTTTTTTATTCTGTAACCTGTATATCATTGGGCGCAGAGTTTTTATTTTCTTCATGCGCTTCGACTGCGCGGGCAACTGTTTCTATTTGTAGCAACTGATTTTCCAACGCCGCCCGTTCTGATGATTTATAACCTGTTTCTGAATCAGGTTCAACTGTTGCGGATTCAGTATTTGTCTTCACACGTTCTGCAATTGCAGGATTAATCAGATTTTTATAAATTTCCATTGCCTCATGCGTTCCGGCCATGTCGCGTGCTAATAATTTATTCTGTGGACCTGGGAAAAACCATTCGTCAAGCTTTACTGCGGTAATCTGCATTATCGGACGTGTCCGCGCCTGAGATAACCATTTTGGTAAAAAAGGAATGTCTGAATAATACCATAATGCACCCCAGTAAAATATACCCATGACCACAACACCGCGGATTATTCCAAAAATAACCCCCAATGTTTTGTCGGTAACATTCATAATGCTGCCCTGAATTTTATCCCGCAATTTTTGATTTAAAAATCCTACCAACATTAATACAGCAAAGAAAACAATGAAATACGATGCAACCAGCGTACCAACTGTTGAATCAGACAAATCAAACCAAGACTGCAATAATTTATCCAACCATGGGGACGAAAATCGTGCAGCAATCGCAGCAACAACCCATGACAAGGTCGCAATAGTTTCGTACACACCACCACGGAATGTTGCCCATACAGTTGATGCAAGTATTACACCAACATATACATAATCAAGTGTCGTTAAATCAAACATTTTTTCCAGATTTATTTTTTGTTTTTATCACCGCGAACCAAAACGTATCCAAATCCTGCGACCAAAACGATTAACAGACCCCAAAACCAAATAGATCCGTCAGAATTAGTTTTTTTTTGTGCAGTTTTATTAACTTCTGCAATGTGTTCAATAACTGCCTTGGCACGTTCTGAATTTTCTGATTTAAATTTTTCTGCATTTTCTGACAGCGCCTTTTTATTAGCTGTGGCATTTGATTTTTGTTCATCTGTCATATCGGCTTCAACATATTTACGCAAATCATCTTGCATAAAATCAGCATAGCCCTGTTCACATTTGTCGCCAATTACCAACACAGGAATCCCACCTGATTTAAAGCCACATTTATCCAATGCCACCTTGAATAATTCAAGATTACTTGGTTCCATAACGTTTACTGCGGTTACCTTGATATCAGGGTATTCATAAACTAATGTATTTGTTAAAAATTCACGTGCATGATGACAGTGTGGACATGTTGGTGAATAATACAACGTAACATCAGCAGCCACTGATGCCCCAGAATACAATAAACCGCATAACAATAATAACTTTTTCATATACCTTTCTCCTTTGACTGATGATGTGATTATAGAAAATACAATGTATCCCACGCAAGTGGTTTTTATTGATTTTTTCCTGTTGAAAAAATAGGCATATCATACAAAAATAATAAAACAAAGGAGGCTACAATGTTCATATTATCAGAATTTCCATTACCATATCCAACAGATGCGCTGACGCCTTATATTTCCCAGGAAACAATTGAAACACATCATGGCAAACATGTTGCAGGATATATAAATAACCTGAATAACTTAATAGAAAACACACCGTACGAAGAAATGTCTTTGGTCGAAATAATCCAAGAATCAGCAAAAAAAACGGAAGACAAAAAAATATTTAATAATGCTGCCCAGATTTATAATCATGATTTTTTCTTTCATGGCATGTGCCCAAAATGCACCGCAGAAATTCCGTCTGAAATAATCAAGGCGTTTGGCAGTGCCGAAAACTTCAAAAAACAATTCAAGGATTCAGCCGCTGCATTATTTGGCAGTGGTTATACGTGGCTGGTTCGTGATGGGGATGAATTAAAAATAGTTAATACCAAGGATGCAGACACCCCAATCGTTCGTAATATGAAACCGATACTTAATCTTGATGTGTGGGAACATGCATATTATTTAGATTACAAAAATAAACGTGCAGATTTCATTGATTCATTTCTGAATGATTTGGTTGATTGGAATTTTGTTTCTGAAAATTTAAAAAATTAAAAAAATCCCCGATTGGGGATTTTTTTATAATGCATCAAAATTTCTGCGTATGATTCGTGCACTGCGACGAAATGCAATTGTTTCATCTGTGCTCATTTTTGGTTGCAGTGTTGCGATTATACCGCTGCGCCCCACGATACGTGGCAATGATATTGATATTGGTTTGTTGTACATTGCGCCAAGTGTGCTGACCGTCAATATTCTATGTTCATCATTAACAATACAACGAACTAAATCAGCAACTGCGCCTGCGATGCCATCCCATGTTGCGCCACGACCGCGTATTATTTCATAGGCTGCGTTACGCACACGATGTTCAATCGTTTTTCGAGTTGATGTAGGTAACGAATTTTTTGTCTGTTTGCAGAATGTGTTTAAGTCAATTCCGCCAATACACGCAGATGACCAATTTATCATACTGCTGTCGCCATGTTCGCCCAATACATACGCATTAATAGATTGTGTTGATACAGACAATTGTCGTGATAATATTGTTCGCAGACGTGCCGAATCCAACATGGTTCCTGTGCCAATTACACGCGCAGGCGGTAACTTAGAAATTTTCTGTGCCAACATAACCATAACATCTAATGGATTTGTAACAATTATTAACTTAACATTTTTTGCATCGACATTTGCCATAACGCGTGGAACGATATCGTTTATAACCGCCGCATTCGCATGCAGTAAATCTGTACGCGTTTGTCCCGGCTTCTGATTTGCGCCGGCGGCAATAATTACAATTTCGGAACCGCGTATGGCACGATAATTGTTTACCGCTGTTATCTTGATATCATATGAAAATGCAGCAGCGTGTCCCAAATCTTCAGCGGCGGCACGTGCGCGCACACCATCACGATCAAACAAAACTATTTCCTGGGCCATTCCAGTATTTGCAACCGCGGTTGCAACCGCAGACCCCACAGACCCCAAACCAATAATTGCAATTTTCATATACTCTCTCTCCACTTTTTTTAGTTATTATATCATAAAAAAGCACAGCGTGTTATGGTATTTTTGTCCAAAAAATAATTGATTTTTAATATTCTTTTTCCTAACATAAATATGTCACGCAGATATGTGTGTCAGGACTGTAGTAAGTCTTGCTTAAATCCAACACAAATTGTGTTGTTAAATCCCCGCTTGGTCGGGGGGCTGGTGGTATATACAATACGGGAAACCGAAAAACCATCAGAGTCACATGATTTAAGCTGATTTACTAACTCCCTGACCGTCGTGTTTGCATGGCGGTTGTTTTTTTAGAAAAAAGGAGCTTAATCATGAAAAATAAAACTTTGTTTATTTTGGGATTGTGCGCAAGCATTTCAACTAATGCGTTTGCAGAAACAGAAACAAAAAAATCATCAGATAATAAAACATCTACTATCGTTGTATCGAAGGATTTAACGGAATTAGAATTTAATAATACAATATATGTTCCCAAAACA
>JAFYXQ010000050.1 GCA_017546085.1 Alphaproteobacteria bacterium
ATATATATAATGGGCGTACAGAACTGATGCGTCTTATACGTAGGCATGCGTTTTTGTCACGATGTCAAGAAACACCTACGGCTGTATTGTGGGTAGTTGTGCGTTTGTTGCTTTTGATTCTATGTTTTGTATTTATTGGTGGTGGTTCCTTGAGTATTTCTGACGCAGTATTTGTTATGACGTCTGCCCAGACGATAAACATTGCATTTGGTAGCTTAAATGATGCGTTGCGTAGATACTCAACACAACAAGCGCGTGCAACCAAGGCGTATGAAAATATCATAAAATCACAGGTTGTTACCGATAAACCAAATGCTAAAAAATTAAAAATCAAACATGCGACTATTGATTTTGATAGTGTAGATTTTGGATATGGTGCGAAACAGGTTTTGCACAATTTTAATTTGAATATTGGATGTGGGGAAAAAATTGGCATTGTTGGCCTGTCAGGTGCCGGCAAGACGACATTATGTAATTTGCTGTTGCGTATGTATGATGTTGACGGCGGTGCAATATTGGTTGATGGCCATGATATTCGTGATGTACAACATAATTCTTTGTTGCGAAACATATCGTTTGTTCCCCAAGAATCAACCTTGTTTAACCGTACAATATTGGAAAATATTCGCTATGCACGCCCAACCGCCACAAAACAACAGGTTATTGTCGCAGCCAAGAAAGCCCACATACATGAATTTATAGAATCTTTGCCAAATGGGTATAACACATTGGTTGGTAATAATGGCGTTAAGTTGTCTGGTGGCCAACGTCAACGAATTTCCATCGCGCGTGCGCTGTTAAAAGATGCGCCTATCTTGATTTTAGATGAGGCCACATCAGCCCTTGATTCTGAAAACGAAACGCTGATACAAAAATCTTTGGTCAATGTAATGCGTGGCAAAACATCGGTTGTAATTGCTCATCGCTTATCTACCTTGCGCCACATGGACAGAATTATCGTAATCAGACGGGGCAAAATTGTTGAAATGGGTTCGCACAAACAATTGTTGCAACAGGGTGGATTGTATCGGCGATTGTGGAATATGCAAACGTCTGGATTTGTGTCGTAATAGGGGGTAAAACAATGAAAAAATTTCCACGCATTATTGATATGGGTGATTTTCGGCTGGTAAAGCTGGAACCAACGGCACAAAATGCCGAACGCTTGCTGTCGGTAATAAATGCCAATCGTGAATTCTTGGGCGAATTCTTGGAATGGGTTGACGGCTATACCACAACTGATAAAACATTGGCGAATATTGAAAAATCGTTTGGCGATGATAAGTGCGCTTACTTTATCATGGTGGGCGATGATATTGTCGGCAAGATTGGGTTTGTGGATACAGACGACAATATGGGTGAAATCAGTTATTGGTTGGCACACGGTTTTAATGGTCGCGGCATTATGACGCGCGCATTAAATAAACTGACCGAAATGGGTTTTGCTGACATGGGGTTAAAACGTATTCAATTAACAATTGATGCAAAAAATATCCCGTCTGCTGCTGTGGCCCTGCGTTGCGGTTATGAGTGTGAAGGAGTGTTGCGTAAATACTTCGTCTTGCGTGGGCAGCCACGTGATATGAAAATATTTTCAAAGGTCGTGGAATAATGAAAAAGACGTTATATATCTTTCGTCATGGCGAAACAGACGCAAACATCCAAAAACGTATGCAGGGCTGGTTGGACGTGCCATTAAATGCAAATGGTGTGTTGCAAGCACAAGTATTGGCGCAAAAATTGACGGACGTAAAATTTGATGTTGTGTATTCGTCGCTATCATCGCGTGCTTTGGATACTGCACGTGCGGTGGTTGGCGACCAACAGATTATACAAAATGGTGATTTGCGTGAATGGAATATGGGTGATTTTTGTGGACATATTGTAAAATTGACTGATAGCCCTGCAGATACCCCGATTGATATGTCGGGTGATGTAATTTATGCACCGTTTGCATTGCTGTCTAATGACGATTATGTCCCACCAAACGGTGAAAGTTATAATATGTTTATTGCGCGTGTTCGTAATGCGATATTGGATATCGTAAAAAACTCAGACGGCAAAACAATCGCCATTGCAACACATACGGGGGTGGCGAAAAATATAATCAAACAATTCACAGATGTAAAATGGCCACGTGGTGGAATGCCAAACGCAGAATATTTCAAATTGGAATATGATGGCGAAAAATTTACGCTGATTGACATGCCAGATTGGTTGTCACCTGTCTTGCCTGCGGAAAACCTGCAAGAAGATTGTAGTCGTGGATAATATTTTTGTATTCTTGTGCATCGCGCTTTGCATCACAGTTTTTGGTGCTTTGGGGATATGGGGCGGTAATTTTGTTGGATTAGCGTAACTTTGCTCTTTCTATTTTGTTTATCAGTACCTGGTTTTGCAATATGCTGGCTCTCAGCATTTGCTGAACAGATTTATCATAACTGTCAACA
>JAFYXQ010000051.1 GCA_017546085.1 Alphaproteobacteria bacterium
CAAATTGCATTTATTTTATTTTTGTTATTAAAAATTTGAATCAACCCATCAAAATCAGCACCCGACAGATACATCTGATTCATAATTTTTTCATGAATTTTTTTTGCAGTCTGTTGTGAAAACCCACCCGCCAAAATCACATAGGCACAATGCGATGCAAATTCATCAGGCGTACAAATCTTACGCATACGCAGGTTTTCCAGGATTTCATCGAAACTTTGCACATCGCTGTCCAAACCGCACGCACGCAGTTTTTTATCCAAATCAAAGAACCAATCCCGCGAAAAAATCATTAATTACGTCCCTGCCCCTGTGCCATCGCAGCCATCATATTTTTTTGTGCCATCTCTTGATTTAGTTTATCCGTTGCGTTTCCAAATTTTTTTGTATCAATTTCTGAAATTTCTTTATCAATCTGCTTTATCTTGGCCTTGATATGATAAATCTGTGATTCAGAAACCGCATCAAGTTCCATCAAATACTTTTCAAGTCTTTCTTTTTCTGCCAACAATTTTTGTTTTTTTGTTGGTGATTTTTTAACAATTGGTTCTGCATCTGACATATCATTTTATCCCATAAAACTATGGCGCGGAAACCGCGCCATTATAATTAAACGTCCAAATTTGCTTCCAACGCATTTTCTACGATAAAGTCGCGACGCGGTTCAACCACATCACCCATTAACATAGAAACCACTTCATCAGCCTTGGCTGCATCATCAATCTTAACCTGGAACAGCGAACGATGATTTGGGTCCATTGTTGTTTCCCACAACTGTTCAGCATTCATTTCACCAAGACCCTTGTATCGTTGAATTTTTAAACCTGTTTTTGCATACTCAAATGCAGTTTCAAGTAATTTCAGCGCCCCCCAAATCTTCTGATTCTTAGACTTCACACGCAACGTCGTAGGCTTACTGAATGTTTCAATTAATTCTTCACGCCCATTCAAACGATGCCAGCTACGAATTTCCGGTCCATTAATTTTTTCACGTGGCATGACATAAGTTTCTTTGACGCTACGCAACGTACGTGTAATTTCAATTCCCGCATCCGTTGCAGAAATCTTCCATCCGCGTTCAAATTCTAGTTCTTGGGCATCAAGCATCGTCTGTGCAGATGCAAAATTTTCATCCGTTTCATTTTCAAACACACCGTTCAGCGCCAACGCTTCTACAAAACGAAGTGGCACAACATGATTCAGCGGTTGCAAGATATTACGCATATCCAATACCAATCCCAACAAACGTTTCAAATCAGCCCCTGAAACCTGAACACCATTTGCGGTTTCAATCATTCCGTCTGTTGCCAATTGTTCCATCAAATAATCATCCATTTCACGTTCATTCTGCAGATAAATCTGCTGTTTCCCGCGGGAAACGCCGTATAGCGGTGGTTTTGCAACATAAATATAACCACGTTCAATTGCCTGTGGCATATGACGATAGAAGAATGTCATTAACAAGGTCTGAATATGCTGACCATCAACGTCCGCGTCGGTCATGATAATAACCTTGTGATAACGCATTTTTTCGATATCAAAATCATCTTTACCAATACCTGCCCCCATTGTCGTAATCAAAGCACCAATTGTATCAGACCCCAACATTTTATCGAAACGCACACGTTCAACATTCAAAATTTTACCACGCAACGGCAAAATAGCCTGTGTTTTACGGTCGCGTCCCTGTTTTGCGGTACCACCCGCCGAATCCCCCTCAACAATAAACAATTCACATTTTGCTGGATCACGTTCCGAACAACCTGCCAATTTACCCGGCAAACCACCCAATTCAGGACCTGTCTTTTTGCGTGATAACTCACGTGCCTTGCGTGCAGCTTCACGCGCGGTGGCAGCTTCTATAATTTTATCAATAATTGTTTTTGCAATTGCAGGATTTTCGTCCAAGAATTCATACAACATCTCTGACACTGTACTTTCAACAACCGGACGAATTTCACTTGAAACCAATTTATCTTTGGTCTGGGAACCAAATTTTGGATCCGGAATTTTCACACTAACGATACTGGTCAACCCTTCGCGGAAATCTTCACCTGACAGATTAATATCTTTCTTGGTTCCTTTTTCAGCAATATACTTATTAATCGCACGCGTCAACCCTGCACGAAATCCCGCCAAATGCGTACCACCATCACGATTTGGAATATTATTCGTAAAACACAAAGACGTTTCAGTATATGCAGTTGTCCATTGCAGAACAATTTCAACATACGTATCTTCTATCTGCTTAATCATCTGAATAGGTTCTTTGTTCAGCAATTCTTTGGATTTATCCAAATAAGTTGCAAACCCCTTTAACCCATCAACAGAATGGAATTCACGTTCTTTCTTTTCACCACCACGCAAATCTTCAAGAATTATTTTAACATTTGCATTCAAGAAAGACTGTTCACGCAACCATGTTTCAAGTGTATCAAAACTAAATTCAGTACCTGTAAACGTCTCTGGGGATGGCAAGAAAGTAACCTCGGTCCCATGTTCGATACCCGATTTATTTTCAGTAATTTTCAAATCGCACGTTGGCACACCATCAGCAAATGACATAAACGCTTCCTTGTCCCCGCGCCAAACCTTAACCTCTAACCATGTGGACAACGCATTAACCACAGAAACACCAACCCCATGCAAACCGCCAGAAACCTTATACGCACCACTGCCTTCGTTATCGAATTTACCACCCGCGTGCAATTCACACATAATCAGTTCCAATGCACTGCGTCCGGTATCGTGATTTATATCAAACGGCATACCACGACCATTATCACGGATTGTCGTAGATCCATCAGCATTTAATGAAACATAGACAGTATCTGCATATCCCGCCATCGCTTCGTCGATAGAGTTATTAACAACTTCGTATATCATATGGTGCAAACCATTTCCACCCTCACCCACATCACCGATATACATTCCGGGGCGTTTTTTTACTGCCTCTAACCCTTTCAGAACCTTAATCGAATCACCTGTATATTCATTATTTACTGTCATATGTAATTCCTTTCGTTTTTCTATGTAAAAACATAGCAATTTATGCTATAATTATCAAGAAAAAAGGGAGAAAAAATGAAATTTAAACTACTATACTTTGGGGATATTTTAATTAACCCAAAGAAGCGGGCGCAGCATATTGCTGACATTCGCATGCAATTTCATCCTCAGTTAAAAAAATTAATAGAACACAGCCCATGGAATAACCTAAAACAATACATGGTGCCAAATCCAGCAAAAAGCCCGATATCAACACGGCATATTGGTGGCATTGATTGGAATCCTATTATTACACCAAATTTAAAATTATTGGCTGAATTGGACATTCAAATGCTACACCCTGAAATCGTTGGTGTTCCACGCAGCGATATCGACAATCGCGTAAAAACAATTATGGACGGTCTGCGTTGTCCACAGAACGAACATGAAATTGGTGCAAACACCCCACGCGATATTGGACCGATTTATACATTGTTGGATGACGACCATTTAATAACAAAATTATCCGTTAACACCAGCCACTTGCTTGACGCTGGTATTTTTGCAGAAAACATTCAACGTACCCCGGATTCAATATTTATGATGATTGACGTAAATGTTCGTGTCGCCGAAGGTAATCTTGAAAACCTACCATTTATGGTATAAACATAAATCAGGAATCGCAGTGTACTTGATATTACACAAGATTCCTGATTTGCTTTTAAATTAATTACCGCACGATTGCAGATACATTATCCGCATTGTTTTAAATTAAATAGAATGATGTAGATGCAAGTAGTGCCGGCAATGTAGTGTACTGACGCTACATGAATTGCCGCACCGATTGTAGATACATTACATATCTTATTTTTAAATTAAATAGAATGATGTAGATGCAAACAGTGCCGGCAATGTAGTGTACTGACGCTACATGAATTGCCGGCACCGATTGCAGATACATTATTATATTTAATTTTACTCGATACAGCAGTTAAC
>JAFYXQ010000052.1 GCA_017546085.1 Alphaproteobacteria bacterium
ATTCAGTTTTCTATGTCCCGCGAAGAATTGGGTGAAGAAAATTACAAATTTATGAAGGCAAATGTTGACTTGGGCGATTTTATTGGTATTACCGGTACTCTATACCATACAACTGCGGGCGAATTAACTGTACGTGTATCAAATTATGAAATTTTATCCAAGGCACTGCGCCCATTGCCCGAAAAATATCATGGTTTGACAGATACGGAAACACGTTATCGTCAGCGTTATTTGGATATTATTTCAAATCCAGAATCCCGTAATGCATTGTTGGGTCGCTTCAAGATGACGCAGTATTGGCGCGATTATATGAATAGAAATGGTTTTTTGGAAATTGAAACCCCAGTACTCCAGAATGTTGCATCAGGTGCAGCTGCGCGTCCATTTACAACACATCACAATGCGTTGGATATTGATTTTCAATTGCGTATTTCCCCGGAACTATTCTTAAAGCAGGCAATCGGTGCGGGTTTTGACCGTGTTTACGAAGTGGCCAAGGATTTCCGCAACGAAGGTATGGATGCAACCCATCTTCAGGAATTTACAATGGTTGAATGGTATGCTGCATATTGGGATTTCAACGATAATATTAAATTCACATGGGAACTGATTCAAGAATTGTTGATGAAATGCCGTGGCACATTACAGATTGAATATCAGGGCACTTCATTGGATTTCAGCAAATATGAAATGATTGATTACACGGCGAAGATGAATGAATTTTTTGGCTGCAACATCTTGGATTTTGATGATGTTGATGTTTTGCGTCAGAAATTGGTTGACGAAGGCATGTTCCCAATGTCAGAACTGGAAGATTTGAAATCAATACCAACATTGGTTGACTATGTTTACAAACGCAAAATCCGTGGCAGTATAGTTAATCCAACATTCCTATACAATTATCCTGCATATATGGTACCATTGGCGCGTCGTAATGATGCGGACGAACGCAGAATAGACATGTATCAATTATTGGTATGTGGCGCTGAAATCTGCAAGGGGTATTCAGAACTTGTAAATCCAATTCAGCAACTTGCTGCATTTGAGGAGCAGGCGCGCAACATATCCAATGGTGACGAAGAAGCATTTAATCCAGATAATGACTTTGTTCGTGCGATGGAACATGGTTTTCCACCAATTTCTGGTGTGGGTATGGGCGTGGATAGATTGGCGTGCATTATATTTGACCAACCAACGGCACGCGACATCGTTCTGTTCCCAATGATGAAGTGATGAAATGGACATAAACAAGGGGGATAATCATGACGCATTTTGGCGCAGATAGTCATGCCAAAGATATGACCGCCGAAAACAACATCAAGAATCTTGCGGTTATTGAACGTGCCTTGGGTTCTGGTCGAATTGATAAAAATACCGCAGTATATCTGACAAATTTATATTCGGACAGTATGCACTGGTTTCGCGAGATTTTTTACGTCCTCGGCAAGTGTTTTGGTGCGCCCAAGGCTGCGGTTATGAAATACGATTATGAAACAGATAGTGCGATTGATGAACCAATTCGTATTTCAGATATTAATCCATTATCTCCATACTTGGTGAATCACCGTTTGGATGCAGACCCAATGCGAAATCAGTTCTTTACCAGTTCTGCCGGACACAAGATTGATTTGTCGGTGTCATCTATTGTAACTGTCCTTGTCGCCGCACAGAAGAAGATTGATCGGTCTCTTGATAAAATCACAGGCAAATATTATGACGATTTTGTAAACGAAATTGCTGATACTGCGCATAAAATTTTAGTTTCGCACGATCGTGCTGCATCAGCAAACGCAATTGCAGAAAAAATTCGCGAACGTTTCGGTGAAAAATATATAACAACTGCATCCGAAACGATTTTATCGATTATTGGCCGTGGCCACGAAAAGATAGCGGTTGATTTAATCCGCGCATTGGACAAGATTGAAACCCCGTATGAACGGCTTCAGGATGTATGGCGTGTAAAATGTCTGTTTGATCTGATTCCACAGGCACGATTTTTCATGGAACGCTTACATGAAATAATGCCGGACAGAATTTTGTCTGTACGTGATTGTTTTTATAATATGCAGAACCCACGCAATTACCGTGATGCCAAGATAATAATAAATATTGGGCCAGACGCAGAACATATCATCCCAATGGAAATTATCTGTCAGGTACGAACATTTTTTGAATTCGAACGCAAAACCCATGGCGCGTATGAGGCCGCACGCAAGAAGAAAAATGCAAAATCAGACAGTATCGAGGCGGAACTTGCTCGTTTTATGGAAGATGGTGTAAAATCATATAATCGCATGATATGCGACTGTTTGGGTGATTTATTTGAACGTGTTGGTTGGAATATTTTATATTCGCGTAATGACGATGTGTCTATGTTCGAAGGATTCCCAAAGGAATGTAAGCTGTATTATCCGCAAAAGATATTGGATAACATCAATGAAAAATTAGACGATGCTATAGAAAACGAAGTTTTTCGTGTCAAGGATGCGCCCGCAAAATTATCGCGCCATCAGGAAAGCAAGATTTTCCATTTCTTGGCTCGATTTGTCTTGGTCTCCGCGATGCCATATATGCAGACCGACTGGACATTACCTGCAGACAATCAAGCGACCCGCTTGTTTAACTATGTTATGACTGAAATTCAGCGTTATTATAAAAAGCATTAAATCATCCCCCATTTGGGGGATTTTTTATTTTATAAATAATTCCCCCGCCAGAAAAATAACAGCGTATTAAAAAAATCCCAAACACCAAAAATCCGTCAAATAAAAAATAAGAAAAAAAATAATATTTTTTACTTGCCGAACTATGATATTTTTTTCTACCATACCGAATGAAAGAGGGGAAATATGTCGCGCATACTCAGATTCTTTGGGATTTTATCAATTTGTTTTACCGCGTTATTCAGTGCAAATGCTGCATTTGGCGCTTATTACGTATTTGTCGATTTTCTTAATGCCGAAGATTACGATATTATTCAAACCTGTACAATGAACAGACAAGTAATTGATCCAACGGATGGTGTAGAGTATGAGGTTACGCGTAACGATAGAAATGAGCAAGGACTGTATGTTATTCCTGATTGTGTTCCTGCAAATCCTGCTTATGAATTTGACCACTGGGAAAATGATGATGGCGAGATTGTTGAACCGATGACAGAACGCGAGCTGTCAGATTTTGTAGATAATTACAGAGCGTACGCGGTTTTCAAGGAAGTTGTCCCATTAACCACAAGTCCTGATTCAACGCTGACGTGTTATAACGAAGAATATTTTCCTGAAATTTCATCGGATTTTATCTTTACCGCGGATAATATTCATAATACATTACGCAGTGAATGTGCATCATACCTGCCATCGGGCGAAGAATACACCGGTTTCGAGGTTTGGGGATATGACAGCGACGGAAATCTTAGCGATGAAGCAATTGTAACCTGTGAACTAGGCGCGGATTGTGTTATCCCATCAAATAGTGGTTATGAAGCATTCGATTTTTATGCAATATCGGCTGCGGCCCAGGCCACAATGAATTTCTCCTGCGGCAGTGGCGCAACGGGTTCTATTTCGGCTAAGACCGTCAATGTTGGTTCATCTGTTTCGTTTAGCGGTTTGCATAATTCATGTACGCGCGCAAACTATCGCCCAACAGGTTGGTCGAATGGTTCTACAACAATTGCATTAAATGGTTCATACACCCCAACATCTACATCATCCATGACATGGACGTTGCAGTGGACATCTGCGTCAACTGTTACATTCAATCGAAATGGGGGCAGTTGGTCCGGACCATCAACCGGCAAATATGCGGCATATCCAACAATAACATCATATGGTTACCCAACCCGCTCAGGCTATGTGTTTAAGGGATTTTACACCGCCAGCAGTGGTGGCACACAGGTTTATAATGCGAACCTTAATCTAAATTCGTCATATTCATCAACGGTCATTACATCAAACACGACACTTTATGCACAATGGGCACAGGCAAAATGTGTACAAAGCGGCGAACATTTTGTTGGGAATGCAACACCAAGGATTACAAACAATACGGTTTCTTGTGATTTCCAATGCGACAGATATTATGCCCCGCAAAGCAAGGAAGATAACGGCACGGTAACTGCAACATGTGCACCTGAACGTTTAAGCACCGAAGGCGAGAAGATATTGGTTCTTGACCCCCAGGGTGGCAAAACGGTTGCTTGGACCTTAACCAAACTATATTATTACCCCAGTTATGGTTTTGTATGTACTTCGTCCCCATGTACGATTGAAAAGGTCATCGCCAGCGCCGATGGGACAATAAATAACCCAATTCAGGCTGATTTATTGCCATCACGCGACGGCTATACCTTTGCTGGATTTTATGCGGGTGGTCCACATTTGGGGGATGTTTCAGGTATATCTGAAACACCAATTACAACAACAAATATGTTTATAACGCCTGAACGTTATGTAAATATGAATTTTTCATCTATTAATTCTCAAGCGACTGTTTATGCAAAATGGGTCAAGGATTGTGCACCAACTGATAATTGTACTGTTAATTTACGCGAAAGCGGCACAAACATTATAATTGGTCGTTCCTGTATCAATAGCAGTTATGAACCAAGTGCCAATGACCCCAGCAAATGCGTTATAAAAACATTTAACATCACATATAATATACCTGTGTCTTCGGGGTATCAGCAAAATGCAGGCGCAATAACATCATACGTATATAACACCCCAACCTCAATCGGGATGGAAGCGGTCCCGGTGGTCAGCGAAAATGCAATCTATACATGGACCGCAAGGTACAAGGATTCTGGTGCCATTTACAAGGAAAATCAGTTCCCATTGGTAATTGATGCGGGCACCACAGGCGATTTAGTATTAACACCACAATGGACGGTTGGTACTGCTGCGTGTAACATATCTAACACATCAGAATTGTCTGCAACATTCAGGGATAACAAGGTAACCTGTTCCGGAACATGTAAAACAGGTTATAATATGGATGATTCCGTAACATTCCGTGGCTTAACCTCATCGGATTATGCAACTCCTGTAACAGGCGAATGTATCGCAAATACATTCCGTGTTGGATATTCATGTGGATCTGCCGGTGGCAGCGTTCCAGAAGCTCAGCGTTGCACATATGGTGATTCTGCGAATTGCAAGGCAGCCCAAAATACATGTACGGTACCAGAACTAAGTACATTTATGGGTTGGACTTATACTGATGCAAGTGGTGTTACACAAACCATCAGTCCTGATGCGGATATTTCAAAAATAACAGAAGAAAACGGCGCGTCAATAATATTAACAGCAAAAATTGAAAAGAATAAATTATATGTTTGCATGGATACAAATGCGAACGGTAATTGCGATAGGGCCGAAGATCGCTATACAACATGTACAATTGGACAAAGATTGCCAAGTTACTATGTGGGCGCAACAGAAACTGATAGACGTAAATTTAATTCATGGGAATTGTTGAATAGATATTATGGGACAGGCCCGAATAATAACATCAGCAATATTGAATGTAGCACGACATATGTTTCTGCAAACTACTCAGATACAATCTTTATTAATGCGTTTATGTGCGATACATACCCTGAAAACGATACAGCGACAGGTGTGTTGGATAATAGTGTAATTGGTAAGTGTAATTATGAAATAACATGTAACCCTGGTTACAGCCAAAACGGTGGAACAAATACAACAGAAACATTCAGAACAGATTCTGATTTTGGTCAAACCAATATAAATTACAACTGTTTACCACGTACATATACAATCACATATGATGCGGGTCGTGTAACAAACACAGTTGATGTTGTTTTTGGTGATTCTTACACTATTTTGGAAGCAGAGGTTCCAAAAGATGGTTACACTCATACAGGTTGGTCTGATTCAAATGTTACTGATGCGACATTTGAACGTGGTCAGACAATTACATATAATTTCCCGACCAACTTAATATTATCTCCGACATATACGGCAAATACATATACGGTATCATTTGATGCGAACGGTGGTACGGGCGGTCAGATATCAAGCGTAACGGTAACGTATGATTCTGGACTTCCGGCGATTGATACAGTTGCACCGACACGTACGGGATACACCTTTGTTGGTTGGTATGATATGAAAACGGGCGGTACTATGTATTTTAATTCAACAGGTCGTCCACAAAAACTATGGAATATAGCATCGGATACAACATTGTATGCACATTGGACTGCTAATCCGTATCTTGTTACATTGGATTGTCCAACCAACACAGATTGCAGCAGTAAAACAGTATATTATTTAGATACTGGTAATGCGGAAACAACCGGATATTATTCAGATTTGGCATGTACGCAAAAACTGGATCGAATTTCAATACCAAGCCAAAATGGCAAAACATTCGTTGGATATTTTGCCAAGAAAGGTGCATCTGATATTGTTAATGTAAATTCGACTCAGACATTTTATAATGTGCCATACATTTTATGGGACGGGACATATAATGCTGCTGCGGGCAATTACACAAGTACCATAACAGAAAACATTGACTTGTATTCAATGTGGGCTGAAAATTGCACTTCCCCATCAAATGGTTCTTGTGAATTAAGTTTCGCATCCCCAGGCGCAGGCAGATTTGACATAACATATTCCACAAGATGTAACGAAGGTTATACAATTGAAAACGCAAATACTTATAACCCAACTTGTACTGCGAATGTTTATAACATTAATTATCATCTTAATGATTGGGATAATTTATCAGCAGACGCCCCAAGAACCTATGTTTACGGTGTTGGTGCAACAATAAATCATATTCCAACATCCACAGGGTATGTATTCAAAGGGTGGTGCACAGATTCCGCACTATCGAACTGCGCAATGACCCAAAAAATTAGTGAAACAGACATTGGGAACAA
>JAFYXQ010000053.1 GCA_017546085.1 Alphaproteobacteria bacterium
GGCGTCTGTCATTTGATAACCAGCAGACAGACCCAATACATATTCATCGAATCCATCTTCCATGTCTTCAACAACCTTTAACAAGCCATTCTTAACCTGCTGCTGTTTTGCGGTCAATGTATCCATTGCGCCTGCAACGATCGCCGGGTTCATAGAAACCGCCGCCTTGGCTTGTTCCTGACTATAACCGTTTTGCATCATGGTTCCAATCGCGGCCTTGGTTGCAGATTCTGTTGAAATCGCGTTCAAACCAGATGCCAAGCCATCAACACCGTTGTCAGAATGATGCTTAAATGTAAAGCTTGCGCCAAACGACCATTTGTCGTTCATTTGATAGAATGCCTTTAAGCCCGCGTTAACCTCGGTTGCAGATTTCAAATCAACAGAAATTTCGTTTGAGAAGCCCAACATTGTCAAGGTTGCCCTATCCAATATGCCAGCACCTAACTTGCTTGCATCGATTGCCTTGACTTCAATACTGTTGTTGTCGTTGCCAAATGTGCGCAGAACTTCTGCAAATCCAGCAACGCTGAATTTTTCCCATTGTTTACCAACCTGTGTTCCAACATGGAATCCCCAGCGGCCGTTTGAATAATTGTCGTATGTAAAACCATCAACATCATATGAACCGGACATTTCGCTGATACCACCCAACTGTGCGTCAGCATACAAGTCCCAAACATAACCATTCAAATCCAATGCGCGATATTTTAATCCCGCACGCCCCAAATGCATACCCTTGCGATCAATGTCGCCGTCGTGGGTATAGCCAAATTTACCATACAATTCCAAGTTATCTAAAATACCGTATCCCAATTCTTCGTGGAAACGCCAGATTGGAAATTCAGTTGCGCCATCATGATTTTTTGTCTGATGTGCGTTCGAATCGTCTGCGATTTTGTACATTACACCCGCAGATGTTTTGGAATATACCGCGCCCTTGGTTGGCATATATAACGGATTTTCCAAATTCGCAGCATATGCCGGTGCAGTTAATACTGATAAAGCAACCGCTGCCTTTAAAGTTTTTTTCATCTGTTAACTCCTTGGTTTTGATGAATTTCCGCACCCCCATTATTGGCAAGATGCAGGTTCATATCCATGTCGCCCATTCTTGGCAACAACATGTTGTTACGATACGAACATCTGTATTCTTGCACGCATATAGGACAGATGTCAAAAAATCTTTTTTCTTGACAAGGGGACTTGAAATATATACGCGCGCGACCTATATATAATTGCTGTGGGGGATGACATAGCAAATTTGTATAACTTTATTAAGTAAGGAGTTTGATATGACAGCACAGGAAAATGCAAATAAAATTCAACATGAATTGATTATTAATATCAGCAAGGATTTGGCACAAAAATTAAACCCACAATTAAGAAAAGAAATGGTTGATGCATATTTAAAGCTTTTTTCTGCAATGGCATGGAAAAATTGGACCGAAAAGAAACCATTGGGTCAGGCATGGCAGAATGCGCTGACGCAGTGTGATGATGTTCTGAAATCAGAAAATGCAAAAAATCCTGCTGTTGAGTATATGAAGATTTTTGCAAACGCATACAAAAAACATCAATCTAAGGTTATCATGCTAAATAAAAACAGCGAAAATCTTATTAATAAAACTGACGAAAAAATTCAAAAAATACGCGAAAATTCTGATTCGCAAATAAAACAGTCAATCGCAAAGATTAAGGCACTGATTGCGTTTCACGTCAAAGCAATCGACAAGAAAAATCAAATCGGCAAAGAAAATACGATAAAAAAATCTGAAAATGATTTGCAGTGGGGCAACGCACAAAATCCGCAAATGAACGAATTAAAAACAGCAGAATCAACCGCAACGAACAAACCTGACAAAGCACAGCAATTAGATAATGCAAAAAAGATGCTGCAAATGATGATAACAAAGTTTTTGTTCAATCAAAAACAAACCGTAAATAGAGGATAAAAAAATGGACAAGGATTTTGAAAAAATATCAGCACTATTAAACGGCGAACAAATTGATTCTTATTACAAGAATCAATTAACCGATGCCGACAAGGCACAGATAGATAACGCTATTGAAACATTATTTTCTGGTCTATCCCTCGATAATTGGTTAAAGGGTGAAAAATTGATGGATGCATGGAAAGCCGCGCTGGACACAATTCGTGAAATGATTTTTTCAATTCGTTTACAAAATCCTGCTGTATTATATGCACGTCAGGCCGTATTTGAACATCGTAAAAAGTGGCATATAAAAATAGTTTATTCACCACATGGCCATGAAACAATTAATTGTTCGCCTGAAAAACACGAACAATATCAAGAAAACGCCAATGAAAAGATTCAAAATGGTATGGAAATGTTGCGCAAAAAATTTTTAGAATTCGAATCCGGAACACCGAAACAACAACCTGAAAAAAAACAGATTCACAAAACAACAAATCTACAAATGGTCATGACACGCGAAAACGAACATGAACGTACCCGTGAACGCGAAATATAACCAACCAGTTTACGGTTGAAATCGTTTAAAACCTTTGCTAATCTATCCGGCGAAGAAGAAAAAAAGGATTTCAAATGTATATACTTGCACTGAATTGCGGTTCTTCGTCCCTGAAATATCAAGTCTTTGACGCAGACACCAAAACCGCCATCGTTGGTGGTAATGTTGAAAAAATCGGATTACCAGATTCTTTTGTTACACAAAAATATCCTGATGGAACAAAACAGAAAAAAGAATGCAGTATGCAAAACCATAACGAAGCATTAAATGTTGTTATGTTTATGCTGCGCGAGGCATCTGTGGACATGAACGAAATTAAGGGCGTCGGGCATCGTGTTGTATTGGGGGGTGAAAAATTTGCATCATCCGTTGAAATTAATGACGAAGTCATCAAGACAATTGAAGAATTATCCGCAATTGCACCATTACATAATCCTGCTGCACTGGTTGGCATCGTCGCAGCACAACAGTTATTACCAAACGCAAAACAGGTTGCAGTATTTGACACAGCATTCCATCAGACAATGCCTGATTATGCCTATCGTTATGCAGTTCCACGCGCGTGGTACAGCGAATTGGGGGTTCGTAGATACGGATTCCACGGAACAAGCCATCTGTATGTTTCAAAGCGCGCTGCAAAAATGTTGGGCAAACCTGCAGATGAATGCAATCTGATTACACTGCACATTGGTTCGGGGGCGTCCGCAACCGCAATTCGCAATGGTGTTTCTGTGGACACTTCACTGGGGATGACACCACTCGCAGGGTTAACAATGGGTACACGTCCAGGCGATTTAGACCCAGGTGTTGTTCTGTACGTAATGCAGAGATTGGGCATAAATGCGGACCAGATGCAAAAACATTTAAATAAAGATTCTGGATTGATGGGTATCACCGAATGCTTTGCGGATCGTCGTGATGTAGAAGGCAACAAGGACACAAATGACCTGTGCCGTTTGGCCATAGACATGGAAGCACACAATGTAAAAAAATACATCGGTGCATTTATGGCAGAACTGGGGCATGTTGATGCGTTGGTATTTACCGCAGGTGTAGGGGAAAATGATGATTACTTGCGCGAAAAATTCTGCGAAGGCCTGGAAGAACTTGGCATCAAACTTGATAAAGAAAAAAATGCCAAGGCCTTGGCACGCAAAGGTGTTGACGAAGCTGTTATCAGCACCGATGACAGTCGTGTAAAAATATTCATGGTTGCAACAAACGAAGAACTGGTTATTGTTGAAGATACAATTGCAATTATGAACGGAACATATAACCCAAATCACTTGGAAATGGATTATTCATTTGCAAAATAAAAAAACAAACGACATCCCCGAAAATCGGGGATGTTTTTTTATATGCTTTTATCAAAACTTTTCCTTGCACTAACTTTTTTATTTTTTTAGCATGTGTATATATTAAATGAAGGTTAAGTATTATGAATTTTAGACGTCTTGTGGCCAATATAATTTGTGGATTTATTCCAAACAAAAAACTGCGCAGCAAGGTTCGCGTTGTTCTAAGATATCCAGAAACACATTCATACATAAAGTTTGTACGTAAATGGGCCGAAAAAAATGATGGTGGACTAAAAAAAATTTCTATCGCGTTTGGTGTTGGCTGTAAAAATCTTATTGTTATTGCAAATGAAAAAAATGTTTTTAAATTTTCACTTGTAAACGATGGGAAAAAAGCTGCTGAACGTGAAATGCGTATATCTAATGCTTTTAAAAATATCACACCAATACCATTGCCAAACATGGAACTTATAGAATGGAAAGGTATCACCATTCGACGTCAAGAATTTTTCAGCGGAAAATTAATCGGGGATTTTGAACCCGGTTATGTTTTACAAAACCGTGAAAAGGTCGCAAAACAATTGGCAAATTTTTTACATGTTATTGGAACATCTGATCCAAAAGAAATTCGCGATTTAAAACCAACAAAAACATCCAAACCTGATTTTCTTTATGGCTGGTTCCATAACGATATTGGCCAGAACTTTATGATGGACGACGAACTTAACATAACAGGTTTTATCGATTGGGAAAACACTGATTTTTGCGACTGGAAACCAACACTTTATGCAGCCGAAAGACACTGGGACAAAAACGGATATCGCGGTTTAATGGTTGATGTTTTAGCTGAATATTCCAAGTTATTTAACGCCCACAAAAACAAATAATAAATATGAAAAAAATCCTAAATCATTAAAAAATATAATGAATTTGACTTGCAGGTATAAAATGTTTTAATATAATAAATACAACAATAAAACGAAGGTGTTGGGATTGAATATATTTAAACGTGTTTTTAGTGTTGTTTTTGCATTGCCATTAATTGGATGCACGACCGTTCCGACCAGTATGAACGATGCAAGACTTGACGACTATACACCAAAGATTACATCCGCTGATTTTAATTTCAATCCATACGAAACACCAATTGCAAGAATTTACGAAGAAGAATTATCGTCTGGAAATAACTTGTCCGGCGCAACATTGATTGAAGACGGACTGTCTGCGTTTGTTATACGTTCTGCATTTGCACGTATGGCAACAAAAACTATCGATTTACAAACATATATTTACAGCAATGATTTTACATCCAAGGTTTTGGTTACAGAATTAAAACGCGCTGCAGATCGCGGGGTCAAGGTTCGTATTTTAATAGATGATTACGGAACAAAATCAGATATTGTCGATGTGATGCTGCTGAACCAACATCCTAATATAGAAGTTAAGGTATTTAATACCGTAGCAAATCGTTCTAAGCTGCTATATTACCCACAGTTCTTGGCTGATTTTTCACGTTTAAATTCACGCATGCACAACAAATTATTCATTGTGGATAATATCGCATATATTACCGGCGGACGAAATGTTGGCAGTAACTATTTTTACCCAGAAACCGCTTCAAACTTTTCCGATACTGATGTGTTATTTATTGGCGACATGACACATTTTGCAACTGACAGTTTTGATGAATACTGGAACCATCATTTATCAATCCCTGCGACAATGTTCCCAAAATCAAAGTCAAAACGTGATGCAAAACGTTTGCAGGACGAAATGAAGCGCATAACATCAGATAAGGCTGATGCAACCCAACGATACAATGATATTATCAATATCGCACAGTCTGATTATAAAAGCAAGAAGTTCGATTTTAGCTGGGGTCGTGGTAAATTCCTTGCAGACCCACCACAGAAGGTTGAAATGTCTATGGCAGAAAAGGAAGAATATCGTGGCGATATAATCAATGCGCTAAGACATCTGTGGGACAAAACAGAAAAGTCTGTTTATATGTCTGCCGCATATTTTGTGCCCGGTCAAGGCGGGCTTGAACATATGTTACAGGAAGAAAAATTAGGTGTTCATATTACGGTTGTAACAAATTCGCTAGCATCAACAAATGCACCAACGGTTTATGCAAAATGGGAAAAATATAGAAAGCAATTAATTGAATCCGGTGCAGATGTTTATGAATTTATGGTGTCCGCAGAAAACCTGCGCGCCAAGGAACATGACCGAGAACGAAAACAGTCCAGTTTTTCTGTTTTGCATAGCAAAACAATGGTTTTTGATGACGATATTTCATGGATAGGTAGTTTTAATCTCGACCCGCGTAGCGCATATTATAATACTGAAAATGTTGCAATATTCGAAAGTCGTGATTTCGCGAAAAAATTACGCGAAATGATTATCAAAGACACACAGACATCATGGCATGTTACACTTGATGAAAATGAAAATCCAATTTGGACGGGCAGTAGACCAAATGACAAGGTGCCACAAATTCACAAACATGCACCTGACACCAGCATATTTAGACGTATTTGGAAAAATTTAAGTAATCTTGTTCCTGAAAAATTTGTATAAAAAAATGCCCAATTGGGCATTTTTTAATGATGGGATACAATGTGCAATATCAAACTGACCACAAAAGCAATTGTTATCGCAATCATAATAATTTTTTGAAGCCTGTGCGAATTGGCGCCGCCACAATGTTCACAATCGCAGTTGCAATCGCGCATAATTAAACACCATGACACAATCAGCATCACACCTGAAAACACAAATAACCACGGTTCCAACCAATGTGGCAACAAATGAAAATGTGCCACATCTGGCGCAACAAGCCCAATTACCGCCAACCCCATTGGCAGACCACAACAAAAAATATGCGGCAAAATACTTGCGACAATCCCTATCTTTACAGCCTTGTTTTTCATATACTTAACCCTTTTTACGTTGGGGAATTATATATAATTTTATCCGTTTATCAAACAAATAAAAAATTGACACTTTTCCTTTTTTTGCTATAAATCACAGCGATGAGTAATGTTGATGAGCAAATTTCGCATACGTACAGTTTCCAAGACCGCGGGCCGGTATATATTTTTACAAATGAAAATATTGCAGGATATCTAAATACTATTGGTGATTTAAGGGGTAAGAATATTTTGTCTGTTGCTGCATCTGGCGACCAAGCGTTTCACGCGTATTTGGCGGGTGCAAAACATGTTGATACATTTGATATAAATTCCTTTCAAAACAATATCGTTGAATTAAAATTGCATATGATAAAATATTTGCCGTATGATAAATTTATGACATTTTTCTTTGATCAAAACAATTTTTTTAATTGTAAAATTATAGAACCGATTTCAGATAAATTTTCAAAAAAACTATCAGAATTTATCCAATATTATTTAAAAGACGGTATTAAAATGATACGATATCGTGCCGCAACCGCTGAAGATTTTAGGATTCGAGATAAGGTACCATATCTATACAGTCCAGATAAGTATTATAAATTACGCGATTGCCTGCCTGAAAAAATTGATTTTAAACGATGCGACATATCGGAAATACCAAAAAAATTTAATATGCAATATGATGTGATATTGTTGTCTAATATTTTTGAATATTTATATATGGGATATAATTTATTAAGCACCGAACAGCGAATTGTGCAATTTTATAGGGATACATTATCAAAAATAGCAGACAAAAACCTGACGCACGAAAGTGGAAAAATTGTGTTTAACTATATGTGGAACACGACCCCTGATGCATGGAATTCTTTTATGGACTATTTTAATAAAAAAAATTTGATACCAATCAGTTCTACAATTGAAAGAAAGTTTTATGCGCGCGCCGTTGATGCGATATCAAAACCTAATTCGGGTTGGGATGTTGCGTTAATAATGTCCCAAAAACAAAAATAAAATCAATACTAAAAGACTGGCGTCCCCAGCAGGACTGTATATTCCCATCTGTGGCGCGTCGCCACGATGGGCCCCTTTCACTTCGCGCACTGCGCTACGTCCCGAACCTGACGCAACATAAAATGTTGCTTGGACGGTTCTTCGTCCTGTGTGAACTGGCGTCCCCAGCAGGACTCGAACCTGCATCTAATTCTTAGGAGGAATTTGTTCTATCCTGTTGAACTATGGGGACGATTGTTGGATTTTATATCAAAAATATCATTTGTTCAATAAATTTATTGTTAACAAACCATGCATTCATGTTGTATTTTTTATGTTCAAGTAATAACAAATTATAAAAATTAAAAGACGGACTGTCCCCTGTTTTTTTACTATAAATTCCTATAGTTTTTATATTGCATGTTTTTAAACGCACGTGTATAATGCCCCTTGTAAAAAAGTAAAGGAAGATTTATGGGAAACAGATTGGTTGGATACGGTTCTTATTTGCCTGAACGTATAATGACCAACCAGGATTTTGAACGTATTATGGACACATCTGACGAATGGATTACGTCGCGCACAGGTATTCGCGAACGTCATTTTGCTGCAGATAATGAGACGGTTGTCGATATGGCAACAATTGCGGCGCAACGCGCATTAAAAAACGCCAATCTATCCATTGACGATATTGACTTGGTAATTGTTTCCAACGTAACCGCTGAATTAGACTTCCCATCTGTTGGGATTCAGGTTTTGGGACGATTAAATGCAACGAAAAATATTCCTGCATTTGATGTTCGTGGTGCATGTACAGGGCTAATATATGCACTGCATTGTGCACGTGGTTTTTTTACAGCCGGCATGCATAATCGCATCATGATAATCGGCGCGGAAAAAATGACAAGATTTGTTGATATGACAGATCGTTCAACCGCCGTTTTATTTGGTGATGGCGCGGGCGCATTAATTTTTGAGCATTCTACATCCAGTTATTCAGGCATTATCGACACCGTTGTTATGGCAGACGGCAGCGAATTCGAATGTTTGCACGGGACGCCAGACCACAAAATTCAGATGACAGGTCCTGAAACATATAAGAAGGCCGTACAATGCATGCCTGCAGCAGCAGATTATATTATGGAACACGCGGGTATTACGGCCGAAAATGTGGATTGGATTATCCCCCATCAGGCAAATTTGCGCATAATTCAAAGTTGTGCGGAACGTTTGAATTTTCCACTTGAAAAAATCTTAATCACAGTGGACAAACACGCAAACACCAGCAGTGCATCCGGTGTTTTAGCGTTGGCATACGCATTTGATAATGGTATTATCCAGCATGGACAATTGATTTTATATCCCGCCTTTGGCAGTGGCCTGACCTGGGGCGCAGCATTAATAAGAGTATAAAAAGGAAAAAAAATGGCAACGATGACAAGAAATGATTTCGCAGTAAGATTACGTGAAAAGTTTGGTTTAACAACCGCAGATGCATATAAGATGGTCGATATTGTGTTTGATGAAATTTGCGAATCCCTGATTAATGGCGAAGAGGTAAAATTCGCAGGTTTTGGGACCTTTAAAATCTTGGACAAAAATGCCCGCATGGGACGCAACCCAAAAACGGGCGCATCCGCTGTTATTTCTGCGCGCCGCGTTGCAACATTCCGCCCCAGCAACGAATTCCGCGAACGTGTTGCAAATAAAAAATAAAAAAAAATCCCCATTTTTGGGGTTTTTTAATAAAAAAAACACCACCGGAAATTACTTACCGATGGTGCGCTCCCTTCCTTCTGGATAACCAGAAACTGTGTGTCCTGAACGCGCAATCAGACCAATACCCTAGGCCGCCATTGCAACGCCAGACTTAACTGAACTATCTGCTGCATCCATAATTTTCTTCGCCTCTGCAAAGACCATTTCTTTTACGCGCAACGCCAATACTTTCGTTTCCATTGTTTCTGCAGCAATATCAAAATTATCTGTACGAATCTGTAATGAAACATATGCACCAACCAATGAAGAACGAGATAAATCTTCGATAGAACGTGGGGCATTATTTTGACCAATCTTCAATTCATCCGCCAATGATACAATTTGTCTATCTTCGTTAACCCAAACAGTTGTTGTCAGGACCTGATTTAAAGCAATCATTATTTCTTTGATATTTTTTGGCATGCGCGTTTCCCCTCCTTCCTGGGTGTTGTTGAAAATTATCTTCTTTTATGTGTAAATACGAACGTATTTACAAATTTATCTGATAATTTTATTTTGTTGTTTTTGTTTTTCCCAAAAAACCGCAGATTTCGCAGATTCTCTGGGCTTTAACTCTTTTTCCCTTTGTCTATACAAACATCTTAGAACAAAAACGAATCGCAGGTCAAGCACAAAATGCATTTATTTAAAAAATATTTTTATTTTTTTATTTTTACATATAAAAACCATAAAAACCCATGAATTATTTATAAAATGTCATTGACAACCATAAATACCCATGCTACATTCAAAATACAGGCAGGCAAATCAACAAGAAATACAAACCAAAAAGATAAATCATAAAATGTCATTATTTCTCTCATCTTATGAAAATCGTTTGGATACAAAGGGGCGTATTTCTGTGCCTGCCCAGTTTAGAAATTCTGTGCGAAACGAAGAATTTGCCGGCGTCGTTTTATATCGTTCTTTTACAAACAATTGTATCGAAGGGCTGTCCATGTCCAGAATGGAACAAATGGCCGCCGCAACCGATAAAATAGGTGTTTTCGACAGTGAAATAGACGATTTATCCGCAATGTTATTCGCAGATGCACGCCCGTTGGCATTTGATGTAACCGGACGCATAGTTATCCCAGATGAATTGTTAAAACACGCAAACATTACCGACAAGGCCATCTTTGTCGGACGTGGGAACAGTTTTCAAATATGGAACCCTGACGCGTTTCGTGCGGCACAGAAAAAATCACTTAACAATCTGCAAAAAAATCGCCCTAATCTGAAAATTGGCGGATGACACCATAACAGTTTCCTTTCTTTGAAAACGCCCCGAATGGGGCATTTTTTATAACACAGATTTTATTTTGCTATATATTTCCACCGGTGTTGTTGAAGCATCGATTTCATAAAATCTAATTTTTGGCACAACACGCAACCATTCAATTGCCGGTAAGGTTATATCTGTATAATTCTTAATTCGGCGCGCTATTATTTCTGCATCCGCATCATCTGCACGCCCTGCCCCATCGCACAGCCGCTTGTTTATTCGCATAATCATTACATCAGTCGGAACTGACATATAAATAATGCAAACATCGTATTTATCCGCATAATTTGCAATCAACCATTTTGCCTGATATAAATTTCGCGGAAACCCATCAAGAATAAAATCATGTTTACCAACAATTTCTGCACGAACCAAATCGCACGTAATATTATCTGGCGCAAAATTACCCGACGAAATAATTTTTATAACATCAGAATTCTTGGGGAATGCACGCAACAGTGCACCAACGCCAATATACACGTAATTCCCGTCCGCCATTAACATTTGGGACAACGTCCCCTTGCCTGCGCCAGGACCAGCAACCATAACAATAATTTTATTTTTAGTTTTCATAGGTAAATTTTAACATAAAAATTACCGCTTGACAAGAAAGCCAAGCGGTATTTTTATTCGAAACACGCAAATTATTTTTTGCTATTTTCGATTGCAGCGCCCAAGATATCGCCCAAAACAGAACCACTGTCTGCTTCGTTTGCGAATTCTTTAACTGCCTGCTTTTCAAGTGTTACCTGCAATGCACGGATTGACAGTTTAACTGTGTTGCCTTCGACAGAAACAACAGAAGCTTCGACACTGTCGCCGATGTTAAATTTGCCGGTATCTTGTTCTGACTTTTCACGAGACAGGTCTGTGCGACGGATAACGCCGCGAACATCGCCCTGCAAGTCCAAAATCAATTCGTCAGGTGTAATTTCAGAAACTGTTCCGCATACAACCGCGCCTTTCTTGATAGAAACAGCGTTGTTTTCTGCACTTTCAGTTAACTGTTTAATACCCAATGTAACACGTTCTTTTTCTGGATTGATGTCCAAAATTTTCGCAGTTACTTCCTGACCACGAACGAATTTCTTCAGTTCTTCTTCGTCCAGTTTGTTCCAAGACAAATCAGAGATATGAACCATACCGTCTAATTCAGATGTCAACGCAACAAACAAACCGAATTCTGTTGTGTTTTTGATTGGACCGGTGATAACGTCGCCAACGTTATGAGTTTCTGCAAATTGTTTCCATGGGTTTGGCTGCAATTGTTTATAACCCAATGAAATACGACGTTTTTCCTGATCGATACCCAAAACAGTTACAGTTACATCCTGACCGTTTTGCAAAACTTTGCTTGGGTGAATGTTCTTGTTTGTCCAAGACAATTCAGACATGTGAACCAAGCCTTCGATATTGTTGCCCAAATCGATGAATGCACCGTAATCTGTCAAAGATGAAACCTTGCCCGATACTGTATCACCAACGTTGAACGCACGAGATGCTGTTTCCCATGGATCTTCTTCCAATTGTTTTGCACCCAATGAAATACGGTGTGATTCTGGGTCGAATTGGATAACCTTGACCTTAATCTTTTCACCAACATGAACCAATTCACGTGGGTGATTTACGCGTTTCCATGACAGGTCTGTTACGTGTAACAAGCCGTCAATACCGCCCAAATCAATAAATACACCATAATCTGTGATGTTTTTAACTGTACCTTCGAGTACTGCGCCCAATGAAATGTTTTTCATCGCTTCTTTCTGGGCAGCTGCAATTGTATCAGACTGAATCGCGCGACGTGATACAATTGCGTTTGTGCGCAATGCATCCATTTTCAATACGCGGAATTTGTCTTTCAAGCCAATCATAGATTTTGCATCGCGGATTGGTTTGTGATCAACCTGTGATGATGGCATAAATGCAAATACACCATTGATATCAACAGTAAAGCCACCACGAACAACGTCGATAATTGTACCTTCTGGGTCAACACCTTCGGCAACTGTCTTTTCCAATTCTTTCCATGCCTTTTCAGCACGCGCCTTGGTATAAGACAAGATTGCAGTACCTTCGCGGGATTCATAACGTTCAACAAAAACGTCGATGATATCGCCAATAGATGGCACAGATGCACCGAATTCTTTTAATGGAACGCGACCTTCGGATTTCAAGCCAACATCAACCATTGCGAAATCACCACGGATATCCTTAACTGTACCCTTGGTTGCATAGCCCTGTAATGTTTCTTGGGAACCATAGTTTGCGTCAAACATCTGGACAAAATCTTCGCCAGATACTGGATTAAATAAATCTTTGGATAAATCTTTCATAAGAAATTATTCATCAAAGTTTGCCGTCGCCAACATTTATATTGTACGCGAGGTCTTGTGGGGTTAATCGGACTGATTCTGCGCCCACCCGCAAAATCGAACTGATTATACAGTATTTTTCTGTGTTTGCAAGGATTTGTTTATATTATCCGCATATAAAAAAACATGTTTCTTTGGTGATATATTTATGCTATAATCCAAGTGTTGTGTATTATTTCACAACGGGGGCGTAGAAACCCTGAAATTTACAGTGTCCGTGGGGACATAAAACACCTCCAACCGATGGGTTGGAGGGGCGCTAAATATATTGAATAAGCCCGCTATTTTCTGTAAATTATAGTTTCTAACCTCCAACCGCCTTGATTAACAACGCGGTTTTTTGTTTATAACATAAAAAAGGGAGGAACGTAAATGCGTACATCATTGGTTGTATTGCTGTCGTTGTTTGTTGGGGCCGCACATGCCACGACAGATTTATCGTCGGCGATTGAAAATGTTCGCGCCACATGTGGTGGAATCAGTGCAGAATTATCAGATCTGAAGGTCAAGGCCGGAATTGCCACGGGCGTATCAGCCGCGGGCGCAGTTACCGGTGGTGTAGCATTGGGAACCGGTATTGCAAAGGCAAAAGTAGATGCAAAAATTATGTGGGAAGAATTGTTGAAGAACGCAGAAAACAATAATGCAGTACTGCCATCATTAAATGAATCCGAGAAGGCAGAATTTGAAAAATATCTCGAAGAATACGATAGTTCCGTCGATGCTAAAACTAAAATATCTAAATTAAATGAAAAATCCACGAAACTGGGCAACATTCGTACTGGAACAATGGCTGCATCGACTGCAACAAATATCGCAAGTGCGGTATTGGCCGGCACCAATCGGGTCAAGGGTGATTTGAAACAACAAATCGATGCATGTTTGGAATCAGTTCGCGTATTATCCGATATTCGTATGCAGGCGCGCATTGACGGCAGCGCAACCGGCGAAGAATTATCAAATGCAGAAAACATTGTTCGCGCATGCGAAGAATGGGCAACCGTTGATATCAGCAGTATAAATAAAAAGGCCAAGGGTGCCGCAATAACAAGTGGTATTGGTGCGGGCATGGGCGCGGCAGGTACCGCGACAAGCGCGATTGTTAACAGCGATAAAAAAGATTTTGATTCTGACAAGGAAAAGAAATTAAACATGGCATCCAATGTGCTGGCTGGTGGGACTGCTGCTGCATCATTAACATCAGCGATATTAAACGGGACACAGATTAAGGCGATTAAACGTGCGGCCGCAGTTGCCGACGAATGCGAGGGGGCGCTAAACTAAAATGAAAATGAAAAACATATTATTTGGATTACTGATTGTTGCGCCGACGATTTCATACGGCAATGGCATTGAAAACAAACAAATACCATTTCAAATGATTTACGAAACTGTAAGCAATAATAGTACATATGAAACACTGTACAACAGCGATTTTGTTTATTATTTAAAAGAACAGGTGCCTGATCAAAAGTTTACAATTGGCAATTTATTCAGTTCCTGTGTGGGATACACAAAAATAGATCAAAATATAGATCTTGAAATGTGTAAGAGTTTTATAAAATCGGTTGTTTACGAACAAAGAAGATCAATTACGGATCCAAGCAAGGCATTTATTGCCACAACAACGCCGGATACAACTGAATTCAAATTTAGTATTTATGCGGCTGGTAATTATACTGTCGATTGTAGTGGTGAAAATCCCGTTCAAAAAATATCAATTACCAATGCGAAAACGGGTCAGGAAATTAAATGTAATTATACCAAACCCGGTGCATATAAAATTATAATTGACGGTCGCGCCACGGGGTATGATAATTCTGTTCCCGCAATATCATTTGAAGAAAACCAAAACCTTGCCGGGATTGATGGCAGTCTGGGCGCAATATTCCCAACATTGGGTAAATCCCAACCGGTGTTCGCGAACACCTTCGCTAATTGCAGTGGCTTAACGGGTCCGATACCTGAAAACCTGTTTAGCGGGATAAGTGGCGCCCCGGCGGAGCGGATGTTCTTGGGCACCTTCTTTGGTTGCAGTGGGTTAACGGGTACAATACCCGAAAAACTGTTCAGCGGGATAAGTGGTGCCCCGGCGGCGCGTATGTTCGCCTACACCTTCTTTGCTTGCAGTGGGTTAACGGGTACAATACCTGAAAACCTGTTCAGTGGGATAAGTGGCGCCCCGGCGAAGTGGATGTTCTACAACACCTTCACAAGTTGCAGTGGGTTAAGCGGTATTGTTGGGCCATCGATATTTGGCAAAATAACCCCGCCCATTACCGAAAAATATGTATCAGAAGAAGAAACGTTTGAATCTAGTGGAATATTGTTTATGGAATAAAATCCCCCGTTTGGGGGATTTTTTTTGCTAAAAAAATTTTCATTCCTGCGAGGGCAGGAATGACAAAAAAAAGGGGGGGGCGCAGGGATGACACCACTTCGTTAAAACTTCGTGGTGCGGGCAAAAAGGGTGGGGATTAAGCGACCTTGTTGTCTGAACCCATGATGTTCCTGATTTCATCAATGCATATTTGGGTCATGGTTTCAATTGATGGTTTCAAAAATTCACGTGGATTGAAATTTTCTGGATTTGTCGCCAATGCCCTGCGTGTCGCGGCAGTAAAACCAAGTCTTAAATCGCTGTCCACATTAATTTTGCAAACGTTCATTTTTGTTGCACGACGCAGCTGATGTTCATCAATGCCACGGGCACCACTTATTTTACCACCGTATTCATTTATCACGCTTATTAATTTTTGTGGTATGTTTGATGCGCCATGCAATACCAACGGAAATTTAGGTAAACGTGTGGCAATATCCGCCAATATATCAAAACGTAATTCTTCGTCATCGCGTTTGCGTTTGTATGCGCCATGACTGGTACCAATGGCAATCGCGAGAGAATCTATGTTCGTCGCAGCAACAAATTTTTCAACGTCTGATGGGTTCGTGTAACTCGATTGTGTGCCAAATGTATTTTCATCTTCAATACCCGACAGGGTGCCAAGTTCCGCCTCGACTGAAACGTTGTGTTGATGCGCAAAGTCTGCAACCTGTTTGGATAATTCAACATTTTCTTCGAATGGTAATTTACTGGCATCTATCATGACCGATGAAAAGCCAATTTTGATTGCATGTTTACATGCGTCGAAACTGCCACCATGGTCCAAATGCAGTGCGATTTTATCGCTTGGTTTTATTTTTGCGCCACGTATCATACCCATTAGCATATCTGCACCCATGTATTTAAGTGCTGATTCAGATACGGCAAGGATAATCGGACTGTGTGTAATGCGTGCCGCATTTAATACCGCAAGTAACGTTTCCATGTTGTAAATATTAAACGCAGGCACTGCGTATCCACGAATTAATGCATCCGCAAAAATATCGTTCGTATTTACTAAGCCTAAATCTGAATACTTCATATAAAAATCCTTTGTCTCGTCCGTTCAATTATAACATATATTTTTTATTTTTAGGCGTTTTTTATATTCATTTGCTTGACAGCGATAAAATTTATGGAAAAATAAAAATCAAATCGGGGGTCGGATTGGGAATTTGTAAAACTTGCAAAGGAAAAAAAATGAAAAAAACTTTGTTTGCATTGATTGCGTTTATTGGGTTGTCTGCATGCGCAGGTTCTTATGATTATTACGACGGAAACGTTCGTTATTATCAAGATGGCGAAGATTGCATATTCTATTCCACAGAATCTGGATATCGTTATTCACACGACATTCGTTCGCTGGATACAGATAAAAAAATCGTTTATCGCAATACTATGTGCCGCGATTTGTACGCACAGGATAATATTAACCAGCCATCACGCACAGAACGTCAGGTTTTAACCCCTGTTGAAAAGAAAGATTGTGCATGTAAATCAAGTTGCATAAAAACTAAAAAATATGTTTTTGTAAAATAATTAAATACCCGCCGATTGGCGGGTGTTTTTTTATTCTTCTGATTTTATGGTCGAACGAATGTCCGCCAGCGCACGCGCACGTTCTGCAATCAATCCGTTCAAATTCGCGGCGGTTAAATCAACCGCATATTTAATCGAATTCGCAAATGCCAATGCATCACTGTTGCCGTGGGTTTTAACAGCAAATCCGCGTAACCCTAAAAATGTTGCGCCCGCATATGAACGTGGGTCTATTTTATGTTTCAAACGTTTAAATACATGTATCAAGAAAAACGCACCAATTATTGCAAGTATTGATTTCTTGAAATTTTCAACAACAACACGTTTTACCAACTTTGCGGTACCTTCGACTGTTTTTAAAACAATGTTGCCGGTAAAACCGTCTGTAACAACAACCTGAACACGGCCAGCACTGATATCATTCCCTTCTACAAAACCGATATAGTCATATGGCAATTTATCCTTGTTCTCGGTCAGGATTTTATTTAAGTGTATCAGTGTTTCGTTACCCTTGGTTTCTTCGGAACCAATGTTTAAAACACCTAATTTTGGACGAGGCATTTTCCCGACAACCTCGGCATAGACACTGCCTAAGATAGCAAAGTCAAACAAGATTGTTTCGTCGCAATGTACATTTGCCCCCAAATCCAAAACCACAACGCGACTGTCGCCCGCACCTGATGGTAACATTGTTGTAATTGCAGGACGCGAAATTCCTTCTATGGTCTTTAATGCTAATTTTGACAATGACATCAAAATTCCGGTATTACCCGCACTAATTACCGCTGATGATTTACCTTCGCGAACATCCTTAATCGCCATGTACATTGATGTATCTTGGGCATGACGCAAAACATCCATAACCTTGTCCGTTGGTTTAATGACATTTGGCGCATGTATAACCTCTACATTACGGGAAACACGCGGGTATTTTGCCATTAATTTGCGCAATTTCTTTTCATCACCAAAAACACGGAAATGAACACTGTCTTCGCCATTTTGATATAGGTACTGATTCAATCCACCAAGGACCGCGTTTGGCCCCTTGTCCCCGCCCATGGCATCAATCGAAATAATTTTTTTATCGTCTGACCTTGTATCTATAAAAAGCAGAAAAGGCACAATAATGCGCCCTGCCTTCTGCCTATCTTTGTTAAAAGTTAATTATTTTGCACCGCATGCAGGACAAACGTGATGTGGACGTTTCTTTTCGCCACATGTTTTGCAAACACCG
The DNA here is from genome assembly GCA_017546085.1 of Alphaproteobacteria bacterium. Lineage (GTDB taxonomy): Bacteria > Pseudomonadota > Alphaproteobacteria > Rs-D84 > Rs-D84 > Enterousia. The sequence continues at coordinate 18,280 of JAFYXQ010000053.1, forward strand.
CATGGCATTACAGATAATGCGTCATGTGAACGGCGCTGTGCGGAACGTGCTTTACTTGTTTTACTTTTTGGCGTTGCCATCTTTATATCCTTTTTATGTTATAACTGTCCTATTCTATTCAAATTCTGACAATTTGCAAGAAAAAGTTTTCCGATCTGGGGCATTTGCCCCAGACGGTTATTTTTTAGATATCCAACAACTGCTGTTGTCCATTGCCTTCGCGTGCCAAACGTTCTGCTTTTTCTTCTTCTTTGGCAATTTCGCGAACGCGACGTACGTATGCACCTGTTCCAATCGGTATCAAGCGACCAACAATCAAGTTTTCGTTAATACCGACCAATTTGTCAGTAGAACCACTGATAGCTGCATCAACCAACACCTTGGTTGTCTGTTGGAACGATGCGTTCGAAATAAATGAACGAGATGTCAATGATGCGCGGGTCAAACCAACAAGGACCTGAGATGCCTCTGCCAATCTGCCACCATCACGAGCAACACGTGCGTTTTCTTCTTCGAAATCAACACGGTCAACAACGGCGCCCATCAAGAATCCTGTGTCCCCAGGGTTTATGATTTCAACGCGACGTGTCATTTCACGTATCAAAATTTCAATATGCTTGTCATTGATTGACACACCCTGCAGACGATAAACCTGCTGAATCTGTTCAACCATAAATGTTGCCAAGGCCTTTTGACCCAAGATGCGCAAGATATCCTGAGGCACAGGATCGCCATCGACCAGTTTATCAGCCTTGCGTACAATGTCGCCACTGCGGACCAACAAGTTTGTACCCTTTGGTACCGCATATTCAACAGGTGCTGTACCGTCTGTTGGTTCAATGCGAACTATTATCTTGTTCTTGGCATCTTCAAGTTCAACTGTACCATCAATTTCAGCCAATAACGCTGGGTTTGTTGGACGACGAACTTCCAACAATTCATTAACGCGTGGCAAACCACCGGTAATGTCGCCTGTACGTTTTGTCTGAACAGGGATGCGTGCGATAATATCACCAGCAACAACCTTGTCCCCGTTGGCAACATTCAACACAGAATAAATTGGTAACAAATATTCTGCAATTTTCTTGCCACCAAGAGAGATAATATCCCCCTTGTCATTAACCAATGTGATGGCTGGTTTCAAAGCCTTTTTAGTATTTGTTTTCCAGTTAATAACCTTGCGTGATACGATACCTGTCATGGAATCTACTTCTTCCTGATAAGATACATTTTCAACCAGGTCATTAAAGCTTACAATACCGTCTTTTTCAGCGATGATTGTATTTGAATATGGATCCCATTCTGCAACCTTGGCACCCTTTTCAACAACATCACCATCGTTAACAATCAACATAGATGCATATGGTAATGCAGCGCTGAACAATTCTTTGCCTTCGTTGTCAACGATTAACATTTTTCCATTGCGGCTTAATACAACTACACGGCCTGCACTGTTCTTAATCGTATTAACGTCAACTAATTTTACTGTACCCGCAACCGGCACTTCGATAAAGTGGCTTTCTGCGCCGCCAGATGCAACACCACCAATGTGGAAGGTACGCAATGTCAACTGAGTACCAGGTTCACCAATTGACTGACCAGCAAGAACACCAACCGCTTCGCCGACGTGTACCAATGCATTACGGGACAAGTCCATACCATAACATTTTGCACACAGACCGTCTGAACAACATGTCAGAACACTGCGTACATCAACGCTTGGTAAGCCTGATTCATTAATTGCCTTGGATGCAGCCTTGGTAATTAATTCACCCGCAGGAACAATCACTTCCTTGGTCAATGGGTGGATAACATCGTGGGCCGCGGTACGTCCCAAAACAACATCACCCAATGGTACAGATAATGTAGAACCAGTATAAACAGGTTTCGCTGTAATATAATCTGTTGTTCCACAATCGTGTTCTGTAACAACTGTGTTTTGTGCCAATTCAACCAAACGACGTGTCAAGTAACCTGCGTCAGCTGTCTTCAACGCAGTGTCCGACATACCCTTACGCGCACCGTGGGTGGATGTAAAGTATTCAGACATGGTCAGACCTTCTTTAAAGTTCGAGATAATTGGAACTTCGATAATCGAACCGTCTGGTTTCTGCATCATACCACGCATACCTGCCAACTGCTGAATCTGACGTTTGGAACCACGAGCACCAGATAACGCCATCATATAAACGGAATTCCAATCGTTACCCTTGGATTTGCCCAATGCAGCATATGCCATATCACCCAATTTGTCGGTTGTCTTTTGCCACAAGTCAATCAACTTGTTATAGCGTTCACCACCTGATAACAAACCGTTTTGATATTGTTCTTCGATTTCTTCTGCGGCCTTTTCAGATTGTGCAATGATATCTTTCTTTTCTGCAGGGATAACGATGTCGTCGTATCCAATTGAAATACCACTGCGTGCAGCCTGTTCAAAACCAGTATCTTTTAACGCGTCTGCTAACAAAATCATTGCTTTGTCGCCACAACGTTCGTATGTGGTTGCCAATAATGCCTTGATTTCTTTAACCGGCATAACCTTGTTAACCAAGTCAAATGGCATATCATCAGATTTTGGCAACAATTCGCCTAAAATCATGCGACCGGCAGTTGTTTTATATGTTTTGCCATTAATACGCGCGACGATTGGGGTATGCAATGTAATCGTCTTGTTTTCCAATGCCAACTTCACTTCGTCCATGTTTGCAAAACGTGGTGATTTTTCATCGTGTTCACCGTTAATCAAAGAAATATAGTAAACACCCAAAACCATGTCTTGTGATGGAACAATCATTGGTGCACCGTTCGCTGGCGACAATACATTGTTAGATGCCAACATTAATGTACGTGCTTCTAATTGTGCTTCTAATGAAATTGGTACGTGAACGGACATCTGGTCCCCGTCAAAGTCAGCATTAAATCCAGCACATACCAATGGATGCAGACGAATTGCCTTGCCTTCTATCAATACTGGTTCAAATGCCAACAAAGACAATCTGTGCAATGTTGGTGCACGGTTCAACAATACTGGATGCTGATAAATAACCTTTTCAAGGATTTCCCATACAATATCTTCGCCATTTTCAACCATTTTACGTGCGGTTTTCAATGTGTTTGCATAATCGCCCGCCAACAAACGTGAATAAACAAATGGTTTGAACAATTCTAGCGCCATTGTTTTTGGCAGACCAACCTGATGCAATTTCAAAGATGGACCAGACACAATTACAGAACGACCGGAATAGTCAACACGTTTACCCAACATGTTCATACGGAAACGACCTGATTTACCGCGCAGTGAATCAGACAATGATTTTAATGGACGACGGTTCTGTGAAACCATTGGACGTGCCTTGTGTCCATTGTCAAATAATGAATCAACAGCTTCCTGTAACATGCGTTTTCATTACGGATGATAATATCAGGTGCATGCATTTCCATAAAACGTTTCAAACGGTTGTTACGGTTAATTACACGACGATACAAATCATTCAAATCAGATGCAGCAACATGCCCTGCATCCAATGTAACCAAAGGACGCATATCTGGTGGGATAACAGGGATAATATCCGGCATCATCCATGCAGGTTCTGTTTTAGAATCCAAGAATGCTTCGACCAATTTTAACTGTTTGATAATGGCTTTGCGCTTTGATTCTGATTTTGTTTCGCTTAACTCTGCGCGCAGACGTGTGCGTTCATCGCCCATATCTAAATTAGAAATAATAGAACGAACACCTTCGGCGCCAATACCAACGTGAAATGCATCCGCACCAAATTCTTCGACAGCTGCCTGATATTCATCTTCGCTGATTACATCGTATTGTTTCAAGTTAGTTAAACCAGGTTCAATAACAATGTATGCATCGTATGAAATAACCTGTTCCAATTTTTTCTGTGGAAGGTTGTTTAACAGTGTCGCAATTTTACCTTCGCGCAGGAACCATGTGTGCGCAACAGGCATTGCTAATTTAATATGCCCCATGCGTTCACGACGAACAGAAGAAGACCCAACTTCTACGCCGCAACGTTCACAAACAACGCCACGGAACTTAATTCTTTTATACTTGCCACAGGCACATTCATAATCCTTGATGGGACCAAAAATTTGTTGGCAAAACAAACCTTCGGCTTCTGGTTTCATAGAATGATAGTTAATGGTTTCTGGTTTTTTTACTTCGCCATGGGACCAGGACAAAATTTCTTCGGGGGATGCAATTGTAATACGCAGGGCATCAAATTGTTCCTTAGTTTCGATTTGTCCAAAAATCTTTTGCAACATATTGCTCATTATATTTTGCTCCTTTCAGTCGCTTTAACGAGTTGTTAGTGGTTTAGTCCATTAGTGTCGTCAGACCCATCCCCCATTGCGGGGAATGGGAACCAACCACTAATCAATTTTCTTTGGTGTCATTGCCAGACCCAAACCGCGCAATTCGCGTACGAATACGTTAAATGCCTCTGGTGTGCCGGTTTGGATATCGTCACTGCCGGAAATGATGGATTCGTACATCTTGTTTCGACCTGCGATATCGTCGGACTTAACCGTTAACATTTCACGCAACAAGTGCGCTGCGCCGTGGGCTTCAAGGGCCCAAACTTCCATTTCACCAAGACGCTGACCACCCATGTGGGCCTTACCTGATAATGGCTGTTGGGTTACCAATGAATAGTTGCCTGTTGAACGTGCATGAATCTTTTCATCAACAAAGTGATGCAGTTTCAGCATGTACATTACACCAACAGTTACCTTGCGGGCAAATTTTTCGCCTGTCATACCATCATACAAGTCAAATTGACCCGTTTCTGGCAGACCAGCTAATTTCAACATATCACGAATATCGTCAGATGTTGCACCGTCAAATGTTGGGGTCGCCATTGGAACACCATCACGCAGTAATGCTGCCTGGGCACGAACGTCTGTATCTGTCATTTTTTCCAGTTTTTCAGCAGTTTCCTTGCCATAGACCTTGCCCATGATGTTACGCAGGTCATCTGTTACAGCACGTTTAGCCTTAACTTCGTCCAAAACAGCACCAATTTGTGCACCCAATGTACGGGCAGCCATACCAAGGTGAGTTTCCAAAATCTGACCAATATTCATACGTGAAGGCACACCCAATGGATTCAAAACGATATCAACCGGAGTACCGTCTGCCAAGTGTGGCATATCTTCAATTGGTACAACCTTGGATACGATACCCTTGTTACCATGACGTCCCGCCATTTTGTCCCCTGGCTGCAATTTCATTTTGTGCGCGATGTAAACCTTAACTTCTTTTAATACACCGGCATTCAAAGAATTGCTTTCTGTTGCCTTGGAAACTTCTGCATCTGCCTTTTCGTTCAACAGTTTCAATTTCAAAACATGTTGTTCACGCAGTTCATCAATTTTAGCCTGGGCTTCCTTGTTTTTGACGACCAATTTCTTGACATCAGATGGTTTAATACCTTCGAATACTTCACCAGTCAGTTTCTTGCCAACAAATGGTTTTAAACTGCCTGTTCCTGCTTCGATAACCATATTTTCTGCAATTTGGAATACTTGGTCTGCAAATCCCTTTTCAATGATTGCGATTTCTTCTTCGCGGTCCTTGTTAATTTTTTCGATCTTTTGCAGTTCAATCATCTGGGTGCGTTCATCCTTCTTAACACCATGACGTGTCAAGACGTTAACACCGATAACTGTACCTTCTTCGTTTGGACCAACGCGCAGTGAAGTATCTTTGACATTCAAAGCCTTTTCACCGAAGATATTACGCAACAACGCTTCTTCTGGGGTCAACAAGGTTTCTGATTTTGGTGTTACACGACCAACCAAAATATCACCCTGCTTTACGCGCGCACCAACGTAGATAATGCCAGATTCGTCCAAATTCTTTAATGCTTCTTCACCAACATTTGGAATGTCTCGTGTCAAAGCTTCTGGCCCTAACTGAGTGTCGCGAACCTTGAATTCTTTTTCAACGATTTTTACAGATGTATAAACGTCATCGCGTGAAATCTTTTCTGAAATAACGATAGAGTCTTCGTAGTTGTATCCACGCCATGGCATAAATGCAACCAGCACGTTGCGACCCAACGCCAAATCACCATAATTCATTGAAGAACCGTCAGCAATGATGTCGCCCGCAGATATGCGATCGCCAACCTTGACCAATGGCTTCTGATGAATCAGTGTTTCACTGTTTGAACGTTCAAATTTTTCCAAGTTATAGATATCTACACCTGTTACAACGTTGCGACTGTTCATACATTTTACCACGATACGGTTTGCATCAACAGATTCAACAATACCACTATGTTTTGCAACCTTACCTGTACGGGAATCACGTGCAACCTCACGTTCAATACCGGTCCCAACCAATGGTGCCTGAACACGCAATAGTGGAACACCCTGACGCTGCATGTTTGAACCCATCAACGCACGGTTCGCGTCATCGTTTTCAACGAATGGAATCAGACCAGTTGCAATTGATACTACCTGACGAGGCTCAACGTCGATAAGGTCAATTTCTTCCTTTGGCACCATGGTAAATTCGCCATCAACACGCGCAGTTACGATGTCTTCTGATAAAACACCATCCTTGGTTGTTGGGGTGTTACCCTGGGCAATTTTGTGCCCCAATTCTTCATCAGCGGTTAAATACACCATTTTGTCGGTAATTTTGCTGTTTTCAACAACGTAATATGGCGTTTCAATAAAACCATATGGATTTACACGTGCATAAGATGACAAGTGGTTAATCAAACCAATGTTGGCACCTTCTGGGGTGTGAATTGGACATAAACGACCATAGTGTGTTGGATGAACGTCGCGAACATCAATACCCGCACGATCTCGATTCAAACCACCAGGCCCCAACGCAGAAATACGACGTTTATGTTCCAGTTCTGACAATGGATTATATGCGTCCATAAATTGCGACAACTGTGATGTGCCCAAGAATTCAGACACCAAGGACATCAATGGTTTTACATTGATTACGTCCTGAGGCTGCATATTAGCAATATTTGGTGAAGACAAACTTTCACGTACAAGGCGTTCGATACGAACCATACCTGTGCGGAAATTCTGTTCCAACAATTCGCCGACTGTGCGAACACGACGATTTGACAAATTATCTATGTCATCAACGCTGTCCTTGCGGTCGATAATATTGGTTAATGTTTTCAATACGGCCAAGAAATCCGATTTTGTTAATAAACGTTCGTCTTCTGGTTTCTTGCCAGAATCAATCTTCAAACGTTTGTTCATCTTGAAACGACCAACCGCAGACAAATCATAGTATGCAGGTTCAAAGCCCTGACGCATAAACAGATTTATCGCCGCTTCCAATGTTGGACGTTCGCCTGGACGAATAATGTTATAGATTTCAATCAATGCTTCTTCACGATTTGTTGTTTTATCCGCAACCAATGTATTACGCATATGTGCGCTGATTGTGGTGTTATCAATAGAAATCAAGCTAATTTCTTTGATATTCATTTTATCCAAATCGTTCAGAACTTCTTCTGTGATTTCTGTGCCTGCTGGGAATACAACTTCTTCGCCTGACATAACAGGGTCAAACAGGTATTCACCAATCAAAGATTCTGGCATCAGTCCAAAATTCTTGGACGTTTCCATCAATTTCTTCATGCGTTTTGCATTCAGACGATCACCCTTGGATGCGATAACCTTCTTGTCCTTTGGATTAATCAAATCATAATTCAAACGATATTTATCAAGTCCTTCGAAACTGGCGGTTTCGCCTGTCCAGAACTTGCCATCAAAAGACAATGGAATGCGTTTATAGAACGCAGATAAAATTTCTGTATCAGACATACCACGAATTGTTGGTTTGCGTGGGTCTGATTGCCATTTTTTCTCGTCTTCGAGTGCAGGTAAGCAACGCAACAGAACTGTCGCAGGAATCTTGCGACGACGGTCGATACGAACATAAATTACGCCCTTGGATTCTTCAAAATCAATCCATGAACCGTGTTCTGGGATAATACGTGCAGTGTATGTAATTGGATTTCCAGCAACCTTGGATTCCTTGGTTGTTGCAAATACCACACCTTGGGCGCGATGCATCTGTGAAACGATAACACGTTCAACACCTGATGCGATAAAGCTGCCGCGTTCTGTCATTAACGGCACTTCGCCCATGAATATTTCTTGTTCTTTGATGTCGCGCAAAGTTTTTTTGCCATCTTCGGCGACGTCCCATAAAATCAATCTCAGCTTCAATTTCAACTTGCTGGAATATGTCATGTTACGCAACATGCATTCTTTTACGTTGTAAACAGGTTTGTCCAACGTATATTCCACGAATTCCAAGTCGGCAATGCCGGCATAATCTTTGATTGGGAACATGGAAGAGAATACATTTTGCAATCCCATATTTTTGCGGGATTGTGGTTCAACATCTGCCTGCAAGAAATCTTTGTAGGAATTATATTGGATTTCAACTAAATCAGGAAGCGGAGTTTGCAAAAAACTTTTACCAAAAGATTTTCTAAGTTTCTGGATAACTGCCATCGGTTTTAATCCTTTTTTTTGTGCGTTTTGCAAACGATTGTGGTGTATGTATACCACGACTTTTAATTTTTTTTGACTTTCGTCTTTTACGCCTTTGTGCCCGCATGGGAAATTGTCCCACGCGGGCGGCGTTTTGTTGCAATTTCTTGCAACGAATGGAACATGTTGTTCCGCGTAAAGTTAAATTATTTCAATTCAACTTTTGCGCCAGCTGCTTCTAATGCTGCCTTCAATTTTTCGGCTTCATCTTTTGCAACGTTTTCTTTAACTGCCTTTGGTGCTGATTCAACCAATGCTTTTGCTTCACCCAAGCCTAAGCCAGTTGCTTCTTTAACAGCCTTGATAACAGCCAATTTGTTTGCGCCAATTTCTGCCAAGACAACGTTAAATTCTGTCTTTTCTTCAGCAGCAGCCGCAACAGGACCAGCAGCAACAGCAACAGCTGCAGCAGCGCTTACGCCCCATGTTTCTTCTAATGCTTTGGACAGTTCTACTGCTTCCAAAACAGTCAATTTTGACAATTCTTCAACTAATTTTTGAATGTCTGCCATTTTTTTACTCCTAATTTTTGTTTTAGGTCAGAATAAAATATTCTGATTTTATTGTTCTTTTTTTCCATACTCTGCAGAAACGCGTGCAAGACGTGATCCTGGTTCGACCAAGATACGTGCAATTGTGCCACGAATTTCCAACAGGGAAGGAAGCTTGGATAATTGCAATACGCCGTCCGTATCCAGAACGTCTGCGTCCATTTTACCGCCCAAGATTGTTAAATTTGGATGTGCATCCGCAAATTTAGCCAATACTTTGGTAACAGCCAATGCATCTGTTGCAACCGCAACAGCTGTTGGACGTTTCAGCATATCTGAAACAGGTTCGAATTCGGTATCTTTCAATGCCAATTTCATCAAACGATTTTTAACAACCTTGAATACAGAAACCAATGGGCGCAATTCATTACGCAATGTTTCGAATTCTTTTACTGTCAAACCGTTATTTTCAATGACGAAAATACCGTTCGCATCTTTCAGGGACGACTGCAACGCTGAAATCAAACCTGATTTTTCTTCGCGTTTCATCTATTTTTCCTTCAAGCTTCTGTTTTGTTAACTTATCCATCCGGGATTCCCCGGGATGGGGCTTCGGTTCCTGCCCCAAAGAATTTTTCTTTGTCTATGATGGAAATTAAGCAGCAGTTTTTTACCACACCATCAGTCTTGGACAGAAATCTGTGTGTGCGACTGGGCGATTAAACCCAATCGCAACTAATTATTTTGCATCTACTTTCAGACCTGGGCCCTGGGTTGTAGCAATAGAGATACCCAAGATGTACTGCCCCTTGGCAGATGCTGGTTTTACTTTCTTCAACTGGTCAATTAATGCAACCGCATTTTCAACCAATTTATCTGTTGCAAATGACATTTTACCAATGCCTGCATGGATGATACCTTTCTTTTCAGCACGGTATTCAATCTGACCTGCCTTGGCTGTGGCAACTGCATCCGCAACGTTATTTGTAACAGTACCCAATTTTGGGTTTGGCATCAGGCCCTTTGGCCCCAAAACACGTGCGATTTTTGACATTTTTGGCATCATGTCAGGTGTTGCAATTACACGGTCAAAGTTAATATTGCCCGCAGCAACAGAATCAATCAAATCCTGACCACCAACAACGTCTGCACCCGCTTTCTTTGCTTCGTCAGCAGCATTTTCTGTAAATACTGCAACGCGAACAGTCTTACCTGTACCGTTTGGCAAAGACAACATGCCACGAATGTTCTGATCTGCCTTGGTTACATCAATACCCAAACGGATAGCGATTTCCAATGTTTCATCAAATTTCTTGGATGTATATTCACGCAACGCTTCGATTGCTTCAGATAAAGTATAAACCTTGTCTGCGTCTAAATTTTTCCAAGTCTGCTGTTTCTTAGTTAATTTCATGGTATTATTCCTCCACCTTTACGCCCATAGAACGGCACTGACCCGCAACAATGTTCATTGCAGATTCAATGGTAGAGCAATTTAAGTCTGGCATCTTCGCTTCGGCGATTTCTTTGATTTGCGCCTGAGAAATCGTCCCAACAAAATCACGACCCGGCTTGTGGGAACCAATTTTCAATTTCAATGCCTTTTTAATATAATACGATACAGGTGGCAATTTCATAATGAATTCGAAACTGCGATCTGTGTAAACAGTGATAATACATGGAATTGGCATTCCTGGTTCTTTATCAGATGTTTTATCGTTAAACTGTTTGCAGAATTCTGCGATATTTACACCAGCAGCACCCAACGCTGGACCAATTGGTGGCGCAGGATTTGCCTGTTTTGCAGGGACGACCAATTTAACCAATCCCTTAACTTCTTTCTTTGCCATTTTTCACTCCGTTTTTTTTCGTTTGTGTCGTGGTACGATATGGCGTATCTACCACGGTTTGCTGTGATTTTACATGATATTTTTCAGAAAACCACAAAAATCTTTATACTCTTTCAACCTGACTAAATTCCAAATCCATACTGGTTTCGCGTCCAAAAACCAAAACAGTTACAGTCATTTTCTGTTTTACATTATCAACATCGGACGCAACACCATTGAAACCAGCGAACGGTCCGTCGATAACATGAACTTCCTGACCAACTTCGTATTCAACATCATCCATAACAACTGCGCCTTCTTCGACCTGCTTTAACAGGCGACGCGCTTCTTCTTCGCTGACCGCAATCGGTTTATTACGCGCACCCAGAAACATTACAACCTGAGGAATCTGTTTTACCAATGTAAACGTTTCGTTATTCATAACCATCTGAACAACGATATAGCCCGGGAAAAACTTCTTCTCGCTCTTGACGCGTTTACCACCCTTGATTTCTGTAACTTCGCGTGTTGGCACCAAAATTTCGCCAAACAAAGCATTCAAGCGACGTTTGTCAATCTGTTCACGCAAACCGCGCGCAACCTTGTCTTCACAACTTGTATGAACATTAACAACAAACCACTGCATTTTTTCTTCCATTTTGCACTTCCTTTGCCGTTTATTTTAGAAAACCCAACCAACAATTGCGTTCAACACACTGTCAACCACAAAAAAGAACAGTGCAGCCAACGCAGAAAACACCAGAATCATAATTGTTGCACGAATAACACTGTCGCGCGACGGCCATACAATCTTGAACCATTCGCTGCGGACCGACTTAAAAAAATCCAGTATTTTCTTCATAAAAATCGCCTATGTATTACGTAATAACTACAACTATTCTATTGGCAGGGGCAGAAGGAATCGAACCCTCATCCGCGGTTTTGGAGACCGATATTCTACCGTTGAACTATGCCCCTATAGATTGTACCGCGCACACATTGTCGCACCACATACCAAACAATAGTCTGCGACAGGATAGCACACGTTTATAAAAAATCAAGTGGAAATATTATAATATTTTTTACACATTCTGGCAAGGACATTTTTAAGATAAAAATATAATTTTTTGAAATATGCAAATTTTTTCTTGCACTGGGTATATATTTTTTTCTACAATCATTCTAATTTAAGGGGGAGATTTAGTGGAAAACCGCGTAGAACCGCCAATTTTATTATCAAGAATAACTATGTTTATTTTGGCCAGCGCTGTTGTTGTGCTGGGGGTGCTCGCATTTACCATATACAATATGTTCCCGCTTAATCGTCCACAGGTATTTTTCCTGATGACAGATTTGCGCAACAATCAAGAAATCGAATTACAAGAATTGCCGCCACAGGATGAAAACCTGAATACATATAAACAACTTTTTATCACCGAATATATAAAACATCGAAACGAAGTTTTTTCTAATCCAAAGGCAATGATAAAAAAATGGAATAGCAAGGACGGTATCGTCAGAACATGGTCTGACAACAAAGTCTATGCCGATTTTGCCAACACCGCCATGTTTAACGCGATAATGCAAGGTGATGCGCCTGATTTTGAATTCGTTTGTGGGGTTGACTTTGTTGGACTGCCGATGCTTGTATCTACGTCCGAAAAAAAAGACGAAATACGTATTGATACGTATCAGATAAAAATTAAATACCATTGTGAAGATAATACTGGACGAACCACACCAAAAGATTATACAATCAAACTGAGATTACTGACAGAAGAAGGAAATAAAATAAAATGGACCAACCGCATTGATAACCCATTGGGACTGCGTGTGATTGGTTATGAAATATTGTCAAAAAACGGCGACCCATTGGACACTGGTTTTTTGGCTGACTAAAAAAAGTGGAAGGATAGGTATGATGTTTGCAAAATTATTTAAACTAAAATTGTCTGTTTTTTGTTTGGCTGGAATTTTATCGTTACCTGCATACGCTGAAAATGTTGCTAACGATTATGGAATTCAGGCAGCATGGGATAACCCAACCGCAAACATGGCCGCCGGCAGCATTAAACCAGGCTATGCACAGTTAACTTGGTCCCCTGGGGCGGTTTTGCCACTAAAACTGCGCAATGGTATGATAACAATGGTTACCTTGCCAAATGGCGAACAAATCGAAAGTGCATATACAGGCGACACAACCCAATTTGATATTCAAGACGGTGCAATCGGCAGTCGTACATTCTTTATTTCGCCAACACCCAGCAATCAGGGCAACGATACAAACTTAATTGTCAGCGGAAAATCTGGCAACAAATACATATTCTATCTGCGTGCAGAACCAACAAACGCCAGCGAGATTACATATTCACAGGTTGATGTTATAATGGACGGAAATGCACCATTATCAATGACAGGTGCCGCAACAACCGGAAATAGCGGTTCTGTGTTTAAAGCGAAAACAGCCCCAACAACCGTTGTTGGCACGGACGGCGAAGATTATGGTTGGATCAAATCCATGAAAATTGATCCATCTGAATTCCGTTTTGATTTGGATATATTCGTTCCAAACCCTGATGATTATGTAATTGCACCTGAACGCGTGTGGCGCGATCGTATATTTACATATATCGATTTTGGGGACAAGGTTATTTCAATGACACAACGTCCAGTTGTAGCATTGTTGGTCGAAGGTGGCGAATCCCCAGTTGGATTCCGCACAGATGGCGAAGACGGTCGTTTATTGATTGTAGAGGCTGTCGGCGACATGATTCTGCGTAGTGGACAAAGAATTGTTTGTATTAAAAAGCGCGAAAAACCATTCTTAATCGCTGATACCGCTTCGGTTATGGCACTGGCAGAGGCCAATGTTGCACAAAGCATGTTGTCAGGTCAATCGCTGAATAATATTGCATATACAGACAGTATGGCCGCGATGAGTATGGGAACCAATTATACAGGAACACCGGTATTCGTCGGTGATAACCAAACTGTTAATCCAATGACTGGTGCTGGGTATTATATGCCTGCGGGATACGGTATGCCACAAGCACCACAAACACCGCAATCAATGGGCAGCGTTGTAAATATGTTACCACAACAAAGAAATACAGCCGGTGCATATTTGCCACAAACAAACATCCCGTTAATAACAAGTAATCAATCCGGGGTTGCGGTTGAATTGGCGGCAGACACATCTATTAAGGCGTTAGAAGATTATTGGACAAAGCTGATGGCAAAATTCACAGGTGAAGATGGTCATGGGTTATTAACACCATACAAAGACGAAGTCTTCTTTGCGGTTGATGAACAAGGTGTTGGTGATTTAGGCGCAGAATCAAAGACTGCACGCATGTATCGCCTGCGCATCGGTCCATTGCCGGATATCGATACTGCACAAACATTATGCGACAAACTGCTGCGCGTTAGTGGCACGAGTTGTAATGTTATTCGTTTGCAGTAAAACGTAATTAATGGGGTCTTTTCTATGAGCAAAATTAGACAGCGTATTTCAGAATTTCGCAATAGTTTGCCAAAACGCGTTCAGTGGTTATTGCTGATTGTGGCGTTGGTTATTGTTGTCATATTTTTGACCCTGATGTTATCAAGGAATGCGTCTGATAAGATAAACATCAAAGACACACAGACAGTCCAATTGAATATAACACCAAATAAAATTAATTGGACAGATGTGTTGGTCGGTCAGAAACGCGAGGAAAAGATTATTGTATCTTCACAGGAATTGGTAAAAATAACTGATGTAGATTTATCAAAAAAGATAAACGGTCTTGACGTAACAAATACATGCGTTTTAATGGCAGAAATTAGCGAAGATATCACATGTAAAATACCGCTTAGTTATAAACCAACTGATGCGCAGATAACCGAAACTGTTGAATTGGTTATTACATGGCATCCTGTGGATAATGATTCAATAAAAAAAACAACTAAGATAGAACTGACACTTGGGGCGGCGTTGCCAAAACAAGAGCAAAAAATGCCTGCAATCAAAGAACCTGTGGTCGAACCGGAAACTGTGGTCGAACCAGAACCTGTGGTCGAACCGGAACCAGTAGCAGTTCCTGAACCTGAATATGATGTTCAAGAAGAAATTATACAGGATATCGAAACAATCGCGCCTGCTATTGATTTCGAAGAACCAACGAAAGTTCCCGCCGTCGCACAAGAGGCATGTTCTGATTTTGCGTTTCCAGGTTATAACAATTCTGGGCGTCAAATTGGATGGATAAAACCAGACGGTGGCGCATATTATTTTCATCCATTTTCTGACAAGAATTGCGATAGCCCAACAGGTATCTATAACCCAGATAATGGGATAATTACAGATATTGATAATGCGGCCAAAACAATCGGTACAGATGCAGAACATATTGGATATGGGACTATTTTATCAGGCGAAATGCCACAATTGGGCACCGTGGTAAAACCACGCAAGATTAATCGCGCAGTTCAACATGAAATGGCCATTGCGCGTAAAGGTAACGCAGGCAAAGCGATATTAGGCGACGCCCCCAAACTAACCGTAGAATACGGTTCTAGCAATAAGGGAACTGTAACAAATTCGATACCATATGACAGAAGTTTTGTTCTACGAAAGTATAAACCGATTCCTGCGACAATTGTTTCTGATATTCGCGCAGATATTGATGCATTAGAGCAAGGTGTGCCAGTGCGTGCAACGGTGGATAGAAATGTATATTCAGATAATGGTCGCACGGTTATTATTCCAACAGGAACATTATTGATGGGATATGTAACCGGTAAGGTGCCAGGGCCATATCAGGCAATCGGCAGAATGGAAGTAAAATGGTATCAATTCATATTACCAAATGGTGTAGAGTTTAATTTTGAGGGCGGACCATTAGATCCGTATTCTGGCGATGCACAGGGGCGTATTGGTGTTCCGGGACGTGGCAGCACCGATTATTTGGAACAATTTATAA
>JAFYXQ010000054.1 GCA_017546085.1 Alphaproteobacteria bacterium
ACGTTACCGCGACAAAAACGGAAACATGCAATTCTGCGCAACATTAAACAACACAGGCATCGCCCTGCCACGTGCAATTGTACCTGTAATTGAAAATCATCAAAACCCTGACGGTTCTGTAAACATACCAAAGAAATTACAGCCCCTGATGGGTGGCCGTACAAAAATCGGCGGGAAACACCAATAAAAAATGCCCGTTTGGGCATTTTTTATTTTTCTTTTTGAAACATTTGTTTAAACGGACGAATAATCGGATTGGTTTTTTGCAATTCAACCATCGTAGCTAAACGTTTTGTAACAATCGCAATTTCATTCAGTGCATTATTTTTATGAAATGTAGCATCCTTGGCATCAGACGTACGGAAATATTCCCAATTCTGAACCACCTTACAAAAACCATAAAACATTGAAAACAACGAATGATTTCCATAAAACGCCTTACCTGCCTTGGCCAAAACAATTTCCTTTGGTCCCTGAGCCAACAAATAAACCGTACCAATTTCTTGTTCCGGAATTTTATGCATCTTTGCATATTCTTTAACACGCAAATTCCATGAATTCTCTGTTGCTGCACGAGAGAAATATGCAGTTGGATTTTTTGCAAGTTCCTTTACAAATTCGATACTATCTTTCGCTGCAATCTTATCTGATTCAGCCATATTTTTTTCACGTTTTTGAAAATTATCCTGCGCCAAGAATACAAAATCATTAAATGCCTGACGAACATTTCCATAAACCATATTTGTTTCATTCGCACTACTATTATAATACATTTTATTTTTTCCTTTATTTTATTCTGCGTATTAAAATATAGACAAACAAAAACAAAAGTCAACCCTTGAATCACAAAAAAGTTGAAAATCCTATCTTTTCATTATACCCTATGTTCGATTAAACAAAAAAATGGGAAAAAATATGAAAATTCGCAACATAGCAATTATAGCACACGTTGACCATGGGAAAACAACATTGGTTGACAATATGTTAAAACAAGCAGGCACATTCCGCGAAAACGAACGCGTTGACGACCGTGTTATGGACAGTGGGGATATTGAACGCGAACGCGGCATTACAATTTCTGCAAAACCAACATCCATTCAATGGGGCGAATACAAAATCAACATCGTTGACACACCAGGGCACGCAGACTTTGGTGGCGAAGTAGAACGTATTTTATCCATGGTGGACGGTGTTGTATTATTGGTTGACAGTGCCGAAGGCCCACTGCCCCAAACAAAATTCGTATTATCCAAGGCATTAAAACTGGGGCTACGTCCAATTGTTTGCATTAACAAGGTTGACCGTTCTGACGCCCGTCCGGACGAAGTATTATCTGAAACATTTGATTTATTCGATAAACTGGGTGCCACAGATTCTCAGCTTGATTTCCCATACTTATATTCTGTTGGTCGCGATGGATGGGCGGTACGTGATTTAAACGACGAAAAGAAAGATTTAACACCATTATTTCAATTAATTGTTGACCATGTACCTGCGCCTGACTGCAATGGTTCACGCTGTCAATTGGACGCCCCATTTACAATGTTGGCAACCACATTAGAAGCAGATCCATACGTCGGCCGAATTTTAACAGGAAAAATAGAATCCGGCACTGTTCGCGTTGGCCAATCTGTCAAGGCAATTAACATGCGTGGTGAATTTATTGAAAACGCAAAAATCACAAAAATCATTGAACACCGCGGTATTGAAAAAATATCGCGCGACACCGCATCTGCCGGCGACATTGTGGTTGTTGCCGGATTTTCCAAGGCAACTGTATCCGACACACTTTGCGACCCATCAATTACCGAACCAATCCCTGCAATGCCAATTGATCCACCGACCCTAACAATGACATTCTTTGTAAACACATCACCATTGGCAGGCAAATCCGGCAAAAAATTAACATCACGCATGATTGGCGAACGTCTGTTCAAAGAAGCAGAAACAAATATCGCCCTGCGCGTTGAACAAAGTGAAAACAACGAAGCGTTCGAAGTTTCAGGCCGCGGTGAATTACAATTGGGAATTTTGATTGAAACAATGCGCCGTGAAGGGTTTGAATTATCTGTATCACGTCCACGCGTTGTTACACAAACGAATGAAAATGGTGAAAAATTAGAACCAATCGAAGACGTTGTTATTGATGTTGATGATGAATTTTCTGGTGTTGTTATCGAAAAAATGACCAAGCGCAAGGCAACCATCACAGAAATGAAGGCATCAGGTGCCGGCAAAACCCGCATTGTATTTTCCGCACCATCGCGCGGTTTGATTGGTTATTTATCAGAATTCCGCACAGACACACGCGGCACAGGCATTATGAACCGCGTATTCGATAAATACGACACATATCGTGGCGCGATTCAACAATATCGCCCAGGTGTACTGGTTTCCATGGAAAAAGGCAGCGCAGCAACATATGCATTATTCAACCTGCAACCACGTGGTACATTATTCATTGACCCACAAACAGAAGTCTATTCAGGCATGATTATCGGCGAACATAGCAAGGAAAACGATTTGGAAGTAAACCCAATCAAGGGCAAGGAATTAACCAACATGCGTTCTGTAACAGCAGACGAAAAACTATTCCTGGCGCCACCACGTCGTATTTCATTGGAAGAAGCACTGTCATACATTCTTGACGACGAATTGGTAGAGGTTACCCCAGAAACAATTCGCCTGCGCAAAAAAGAATTAGACAGCAACACTCGTAAAAAATTAAAAAAACATATCGAAGAATAATAAAACGCCCTTTTGGGCGTTTTATTTATTTTACAACAAACCTCGATTTCATATATGCACGATAACGTCCACGTCTTTCACGCCCAGGGATTAAACACGCAGTGTATTTTATCAACGCATGCTTTATTTTATTGGCAAACACACTACCTGATTTTTTCTTGTATTCCGCCATCGCAGCGCGATATTCTTTTATGGCCACATCATCTAATGCAATATCATCTTCAGAATATTCAAATCCATAATCATCAAAAAACTGTTTCAAATATTTATTCACCCCGATTATTTGTGGCGCATTAGAATAATGTAACGTTGGCACATCTTCTATTGACGGTGAAACAAAGACCGATTCCAACCCTTTGGTTTTATTAATTAAATACTGTGTTGGCGCGCTGCCACCATTTTTTGAATTGCGCTTCAATTGAATAACGGTTCCACCACGTGGCATAAACAACGCTAAATGCATTGCTGTCCCGGCGCACCCGGCAAGCATTCTACAATTCTTCACCGCAGCAACCTGCTCTTCTATTGATAATGTTTCAGGATAAACAATCGTAAATCCATTTTTCTCGAATATTTTCTGAATCTGTCTTTCACCATACGTTCTGCGTTCTGGCATTTTATCACGCGACAAATATACCTTGTCATAAGATTTTCCATGTGCATTTTCTGCCATTGCGGCATATGCATCACCAAATTCAACCGAAGACATAATTGGAATATTAAATCCCTGATGTGGGATAACAACGCTACGAAATTGCATACTGCTATTCAGAACAATGATATCATCACGTTTAACCCCCAACAATTGAATCAAATCAAACATGTATTGCGGAACTTTTTCCACCTGCTTGTTATTTACTAAAACAACCTTGTGTTTTTTAAATTCATCATGCAACACCCCATAAGCCCTATTCATATGTTCCAATAAAAAATGTCCAAACATTGGATAAACGTTTCCAAAATATAAAACATCTTCATCCATATATGGAATATTTTCAGATAACTTGGGTATAAATTGCCCATTATTTTTACGTATCTGTAACGAAGATTTCACAAATTTACCATCCGCATTAAAAACACCAAAACCGCCATCACGTGCATCAATTGCGATTGTGCCACACGGAACAACATCTATTTTTAATCCGGAAACAACATGCTGATTATCCACATTTCTTTCAAAATACTTCTTCCACGAATTACTTGAATAAATCTTTACTGTCATAATTACAAGTCCTTGGTTGCAAAACAAATAAAAATCATGTAAATTATATAACATGAGAAAAGAAACCGCCATAAAAAAACGTTTATTTTTATTTGCCGCCTATGACAAAACAGGCATTATAAATCCTGCATTGGAATATTATATAAAAAATCTATTCAATTTTGGCGACATCATATTCGTAATGGATTCAGACACAACACCAAACGAAATAAATAAGATATGCAAATATACACTTTATGCAAACGGTCAACGACACGGCGAATATGATTTTGGTTCTTACAAGCGTGCATACCAATGGGCAAAATCGAATCTTGATTTATCAACATACGATTATATTTATTTGGTAAACGATTCTGTATTTGGACCTTTATATGACATAGACAGATATTTTTATGCAATGGAAACTTCGGGACACGTTGCATTTGGTATCGTAAAAAATCCGCATCACGATCACCCACACATTCAATCATGGTTTGTCGGGACGGATAAAAAAATATTTACGTCTGACTGGTTTGATGAATTTATGCAAAGCATAACAAAATTACCGAACAAGGGACAAATAACCAGCAAATATGAACACGGCCTATCCAAACTAATCACAGAACATAACTACACATGGGATTGCTTATATTCTGTATCTGGTCGCGGAATTTATAACAAGGTAAAAAAACTATATAAACATGGTGTACCATTTATAAAACGAATTTCATTCACACGCAATCACGGCGCATTGGGCGGCCAAATAAAGTATATATTATCCAAAATCCCAGAAAATACACGCAACGCAATCATAACATCTGCCAATCAACAATATGGCGAAAAATATATGAAATGGTTTTTAACAAAAAATCCTATTAAAATAGCGTTCAGAAATATAAAACACGCAACACGCAAATTATTTATCGAGGGGATATGACAAAAAAACTTAAACGCATTGCAGCAATAACAATGGCGCGAAACGACGAATTCTTTTTATCGCGTTGGATTGAATATTATGGCAATGAAATTGGATACGAAAATCTGTACATCTATCTTGATGGCACAGACCAAACAACCCCAAAAAATGCAGGCGCCGCACACATAACAAAATTACCACACAGCGATATGACACGTGCTGCGGGTGATAAATATCGTATTAAATTATTATCTGAATTGGCAAATAAATTACTAAAAACATACGACATAGTAATTGGCTGTGATTGTGATGAATTTTTAATTGTTGACCCTAATACCAACCAAACATTATCAGAATACCTATCAAATAAAAAATTTAAATACAGCTTATCAGGATTGGGATTAGACATCGGCCAAAACATGAACACGGAAAAAAAACTGGATAAATCAAAACCATTCTTATCCCAACGCGAATACGCATTACTATCAACCCGATATACAAAACCGATTGTAATAAACAGACCAATTCAATGGGGCAGTGGCTTTCATCGAATAAAAAACAAAAATTTCCACATTGATAAGAATTTATATCTGCTGCATTTTGGGGCAGTCGATATGAACATGCTGGAATCCAAGGCAGCAGCCCGCGGCACCGATTGGGTAAACCACCTGCGACGCCGTGGCAACGGAACAATAAACGCGGTTACAGGTTACCCTTCCCGCAATGAAAAATGGATAAAAATCGCTCGCATAATCCAAACATACATCCGTGCCCCATACGCATGGAACAAACCCAATTTGCTAGGGCTAAAAATCGTGGTCCAGATTCCAAATCGTTTCAAAATGTCAAACGTATAAAAAATCCCCTAATGGGGATTTTATTTTATAAACTCTTCTATTCTATGCCTATACTTTTTTGCGCGACCACTACACGGCACATCACAAACACCACACGCATACAAATCAGCCACAACACGTTTTGCAACATCTACATCATGTTTGTCAGACAATCCACGCACCTTACGCATCATAGTTATTATAAATGGCCACAAAAATTCACGATTAAAATACTTAAATTCACAATCTGTCGCATTCGCACAATATTTCTCATATGAATATTTCAAACCACACGCCAAAGACTTAACCATCATCAAATTTCTTGATGAATTCAAAATAGACGCGGCATTTGGCATATAAAAATATAATGGCAATTTTATAATAACAGTACGTGGTCTATTTAACAGCAACGATACCCACCATGGAAAATCCTCAAAAATAATCCCATTTATAAAAGATTGCTGTCTAACCAATTCCGCACGATACAACGCCAACACCACATAACAATGCCGTCTCACAGGGCGCAAAACATGCCACGACCTGTTTTTTTCGGTCGCATGAAATAAAATGTTTTTTATATTCCATTTACGAAAAAACACATTTGAAAACCGACGCAACCTTGGTTTGATTCCAGATATATCATCCCCGCGATATAATTTTTTACGTAACCTGTTATGAAATTTCAAATCAAAATCAAACAAAACCATATCCGCATTTTTTTTCACAGCGGTCTGATACGTTAATTCCATTGTCTGCGGATGAATAAAATCATCACTGTCTAAATACATAATGTAATCACCGGTCGCATAACGCAGCCCAGCATTACGCGCATCTGACAATCCACCATTTTTCTTATCTACTACAATAAAGCGTTTATCTGCCTTGGCATATTCACGGGCAATCTCACCACTATTATCAGGACTGCCATCATTTACACATATGGCCTGCCAATCTGTGAACGTCTGATTTTTTACACTATCCAAACAACGACGTAAATATTTTTCAACATTATACATCGGGATAATTATTGAAATAGATGGCTTTTTTTTCATCTGTTATTTTTCCTTGATAAACCCTACAATATCTTCACGTAATTTTTTAGCCCATTTATATGGCGGCATTTCCAACGCACCAATATTATTTAGTTCAACAAAGCATTTACGCGCTTCTATCAAATCCTTATCTGTCTTTATGTATTTTAACTTACGAAACGCCCATTTAATAAAGAACCACTTAAACTTCTTGTTCCATTGTTCAAATTGATAATCTGTTGCCATTTCTTTGTATGCCAAAACAGCATCATAAATCCCCAAGCACAAACTTTTCATTATTCTTAATTGCTTTGCACCTAAAACGATTCCACCAAAATTAGGTATATAAAAATATAACGGCAGCGGCGCAATCGTAACACGGGGATTCCGCAACATAACCCTACTCCACCACGGAAAATCTTCGAACAAAATCCCCTTGATAAACGGAATATCTTGAATCAATTCACGTTTGTACATATTCTTCCAAACTTGACAGTGTTTAATCAACCATTTACGGTTTGGATTAAATTTATTATGTGTACGTTCAGTCGCATATTTATAAACATCATCTGTTACACGCGTTTTAATTTTTTCTAATATATATTTTTTATGAAACCTATGTGGAATAACATTATCCGTACCCAAACCCAATTTATGACGCACCATCAATTGGGGGCGGTAAACCCTATCATAGGTAAAAGATACAATATCAGAATCATCACGCATAGCCATATAATGGGCAATTTCCATTGTCTGCGGATGAATAAAATCATCACTGTCTAAATACATAATGTAATCACCGGTCGCATAACGCAGCCCAGCATTGCGCGCATCTGACAATCCACCATTTTCCTTATCTACCACAATAAAGCGTTTATCTGCCTTGGCATATTCACGGGCAATCTCACCACTATTATCAGGACTACCATCATTTACACATATGGCCTGCCAATCTGTGAACGTCTGATTTTTTACACTATCCAAACAACGACGTAAATATTTTTCAACATTATACATCGGAATAATTATTGAAATAGATGGCATAATTTATCTCCGTCTTATTTCTACTTATACATATTAATTATTGCTTCAGCAAAAGAACCTTTCTTTGGCTTTTCCGCACCACGATATGTCAATTTTTGAAAGAAAGACCCACTTGTTACATCATCAAAGGCTTTTTTATCAAACGGTTTATCATGATAAGACCACCACAACATATGCGTAGGATCCTGATCAACGTGCGGCATTTTCTCAAAATACTTCTTCGCCCGTTCATCATACATAACCAAGGTTTTAAATAATAACTGATGCATAAAATAATCAAAATTTGAATTTTCATATTTCCAATATTCTAAAATCATCGCACGCCAGGCATCCAATAAATAGGCCCCCTTACGCGAACGAATGAAACAATTCTGCATAAAAGAATAAGGACTACCAACATTTTTTCCAGCCAAATACACAAAGAAATCTTGGTCTTCTATCCAATCTGGAATTTCACTTGTTGCCAATCCCGTTGAATCCAACCAATACCCACCATGGTTATACAGCAATTCCACCCGACAAATATCGGCAAAATGCGCATGCGCAATTTTACCTGCACGACGTTTTTCAATAATATAATCCGGCAACGTTATGTAATCAAAAACAGTCTTTTCATCCAACACGACCAATTCTTGCTTACAATTTTTTCTTACACTACGAAAACAAGCCTGAACCAATGGGGGTGCATTATCTTCCCCTTGCAGCCACAATGTAAAAATCTTGTCTTTTTTATCATTATGAACAACCTTGCGTTCTTTAACTGCAGCGACAGCTGGCAAATACCGTTTAAAATAACGCGGAATAACACGTGAAATAACATCACTACGCACAACACGTCTATGATCGCGCGAACGCCACGGCCAATTTAAAACATGCCCACGTATCGCAATATCAACCATCGCAACAAACCTTGCCAAATTCATTCACACCCCCTATATCTAATTCCCAGTCAAACTAATGCCTGACTGGGGTTATTTTTTTATTCTTCTTCAGCTGTAAACGTATCATCAGAATCATCAATTGGCCCCGTGGTCATTTCTTCTGCAATACCTGATGCACGCGCCATAATTTTATCCAATAAATCCTGCTGCGCCTCTGGATGCTCTTTCAACCACGTACGGGCATTTGCCTCACCCTGCCCCATACGCTCACTATTATAAGAATAGAAACTACCTGCTTTTTCAATCAAGTCGTATTTTACACCCATATCCAAAATTTCACTAATTCTTGAAATTCCTTCACCATACATAATTTTAAAATCAACCGTACGGAATGGTGGCGCAACCTTATTCTTTACAACCTTAACACGTGTTTCATTCCCAATAATATTTTCTTTGTCCTTAATCTGACCTGTACGGCGAATATCAAGACGTACAGACGCATAGAACTTCAACGCATTTCCACCCGATGTCGTTTCAGGATTACCAAACATAACCCCAATTTTCATACGAATTTGATTAATAAAGATAAGTAAAGTATTAGAACGCGATACTGACCCCGCCAATTTCTTCAATGACTGACTCATCAACCTTGCGGTTGTACCAACAAAAGAATCACCAATATTACCTTCTAATTCTGCCTTTGGCACTAATGCAGCAACACTGTCAATAACAACAACATCAACCGCCCCAGACTTAATCAAAGTATCCGCAATTTCCAGTGCCTGTTCACCTGAATCAGGCTGTGAAATAATTAAATTAGAAACATCAACACCCAACTTTTTTGCATAACTTGGGTCCAATGCGTTTTCTGCATCAATATACGCACATGTACCACCCTTCTTCTGCGATTCTGCAACCGCATGCAGTGCCAAGGTTGTCTTACCAGAACTTTCTGGACCATAAATTTCAACGATTCTACCCTTTGGATAACCACCAATTCCCAGCGCAATATCCAAGCCCAACGAACCAGATGATATCGCCTCTATATTCTGTTGCGAACCATCGCCCATTTTCATAATTGCTTCTTTGCCAAATTGCTTTTGAATTTGCGCCAACGCAGATTCCAACGCAGGATTTTTTCCCGCCGCAGACGCATCTTTTACAACATCTTTTTTAGCCATAATTTTCCCCTTTATTTCATAGGAAAATCATACAAACAAATATCCCAAAATGCAAGCATCACTTTCGTATTAATAAAACCAACAAACTAAACGCACCAATAAACGCAGTAACAGTCCATACCGCGGCAGTTGTGCCAAACAACGCAATAACACCGGCTCCTAAAATCGGCGCAACCACATTTGGCAAATTTGCACTTGTCCTGAAAACACCATAATACCTTGTTTGTTCCACCTTTTTTGCATTATCAAAAAACAACAAATCGTGTACAGATTCCATCAACGCACCTGAAACCTGCCATAAAACAAATATGACCAGCAACGGCACCCCTGTCGTAAATATTGCAATCGCAGACAATAACGAAAACGACCCCAATCCCAAAGTTAACCAAATTGTTTTTCCATATTTTAAAACTGCACGCCCCATAAATTCAGTCAATAATAAATACGGAACAATTCCCAACGTCAGCACCCAACCCAACGTATCCTTGGTAAAACCGTTTTCGATAACTAAAATCGGCACATATAAAACACGCATTGCACGTAACGAATAATAACCAAAATTAACAATATACGCACGCATCATCCCCGGCAACCTAAAAAATTCACGTGTATTTTTCCATAACGCAACAAACGTTCTTCGCGGATTAATTGGCTTAATATCCTTATGCTGCTGAACAATTCTAAACCACTTAAAAAATCCCCAACCCAACAAATAAATAACCGCAGACGCAAAGAAAGCAGCCCTATTTCCGAAATGATTTGCGATTAAAACTGCAACTGCTGGCGCAATCAGCGCCCCAACATTTGCCCACAAATGATAGCGCGAATTTAATCGTGCCATACCAACATTTCTGGAAAAATCAGACATAAATAACGGAATCAATACCGTAATCAAAGTCGTCGCAATCCCCGTTGTATAATCAAGAATAATGAACGTACGCGGTAATATAGAAAAACTCATCATCGCATAGCATATTGCAACCATCAGCATTGCGAAATAAAACACACGAACCTTGGAAAATTGTCTAAATATTTCATTTGCAAACAACCCCACAAAGAAACAAAACACAGAATAAATTGCAACATAAACCCCAACAACCGCAGACGATTGAAAAATACTTAACAAAACTAACGAATAAACCGCATTATAAATACCGTCTGCAAATCCTGTGAACAAGCCTAAATTTGCAAACGAAAAACCATTTACGCGCTTATTAAATGAAATATAATTCTCTCCTGCCATTGCAATATTTAATTATATCACAAAACAATCCAAATTAAAACTATTTAGCAATCAAATTTTTTACCATATTTGTATGCGCCAATGCGATTGCAATTGCATCAGCCTCATCAGCGGATTTTGGTTGTGCAACCGGCAATAACATCTTAACCATTTTATCAACCGCAGACTTATCCGCATGCCCCGCACCGGTCAGGGCCTTCTTAATAACATTTGGTTCGTATTCAAATACAGAAATATTGTTATTGGCAACCGCAACAATTGCGGCGGCACGCGCCTGTCCCAGGATTAAAGTGGTTTTTGGATTTTTATTAACGAATATTATTTCAATACTACATTCATCTGGTTCAAACGTTTTACAAATTTCATCTAATTCACGAAAAATCGTAATCAATCGTTCTGACATATCTAATTTTGCTTTTGGCAAAATTACGCCACTCGCAACATATTTACGCGATTGACCGCATGTATCAACAACCGCCCACCCCGTATGTAACAACCCGGGGTCTATTCCTAAAACACGCTTTGCAACTTTCATTTTTTCTTACTTTTCCTGCGTATAGTTTCTTTTATCGATATAATAATAGGCATCTTTTGTAAAATTCTTTTACAGTAAGTAATTTCATACTTATCACCAACCTTCAAATTATTAAAATTAATCTTCGCATGCCCTTTCTTGCTAATCAAGAATAATTCAAACCTATCACCATTATCTGCAACAACTACATCTTTCTTTTGTTTTGTAACATTATATTCCAATGGACGTTTTTCTATAACCTGTGCTTTATCCGCTATCTTTATAATCATTTTTCTTTTTGTAAAAATTACATATGTCAAACTAACAACCACAAATAGCAAAAAAAGAACAATCCCTTTAAAAAGTCCCCCTGTTAAGAAAAAGAATAAAAACAATATCAATAAATTAAACAAAAAACCAAAATTAAAATACAAAACCAACGTTTCCAAAATACTACTCATATCACCACCTTATTTTCTAAAACTGATTTTACTAACCGCATCATATCCAAAATACTTATTTATACGATTTATTATTTCCTGCTTTTGATATGACAATTGTAACGTATATGCAGGATTTGTTGGTCTTATAACAATATTAAATGTATTATCACGATTTTTCTTAATCGCGGCTAAACGCGCAATTGACGCAATATCCACACCCATAATTTTATCCCAACGCGCCGCCAAATCCGCATCAGATGCACGAACACCAAATATTTTAATCAATCCACCCAACGCCCCACCAATTGTCTGGGGACGAGAAATACGTTCATCAAATTTTTTACTTTGGTTTGACATATATATATTCTTTTGGCATTAAAATAAACATCTGCCCCTGTGCATGTTGCCCCTGCGCAAATTTATACGCTTCATCCCCTTTGCCAAAGAAGATATCAGCACGAATCCAACCACGAATTGCACTGCCTGTGTCCTGGGCAATCATCAAACGACGGAACGCACGACCATCCGACAGGGTCGTATTTACATACACTGGCAACCCCAACGTATACAAATCATCATCCATTGCAACACTACGTATCTTAGACAACGGGGTCCCCAATTTTCCAATTACATCAGGCGGTGTTGATTCATAGAAATAAACATAACGCGGATTTTTGTAAATCACATCCTTGGCCAACGATGGATTTGATTTTAGATGTTGCCATACAGCCTCTGACGAAAAACCACCCTTTGGTCGAATTCCGCGATTTCGCAGCTCTTCACCAATCGACTTAAACGGCATATCATTAACAGCCGCAAAATTTAATTTTACATCAGTCCCATCTTCGAGTCGCAAATTACCCGAACCCTGAATTTGCAGATTCTGAACATCAACTATATTGGCCCAATACAAAACACGCCCAATTTTCTTCTCGACAATATCTTTTTTTGAAACACCTTTATACGTACGTCCATCGGTCGGCACACCCATCAACGGTTCATTACATTGTGCTGTTTTTGTCCTGCACGCAGGAATTATCGGGGAATAATATCCGGTATAGGTTCCCTTATCCCCCCCATTTTCATTATAAATCTGATATGGTTGGAAATTTGATTCAAACCATGCACGTACCGTCGCAACATCCGCAGATGCACTTGGCAAGATACGACATTTTTCTGCAAACAATTCCCTATCTGGAACCAGACGCCCAGTATATTGAATCTTGGCCTTACATGAATTACGAAATGCCTGCAAAGCATAACGAACATCATCATCACGCCACCCCGGCAATTCAGAATACGAAACCCGTTTAAAATTTGATGGAATTACAGAACTATCCCCACTAACCGTTGGTGTGGACAAATCACACCCCGCCAATACAATCAGACCAACTAACGCCACCAATAATTTCAAAAAATTCCCACTTGAAAAAAACTTCATTTTTTTATCAATCCCCCCACTTGTAAAAATCTTTTATAGTGCTATATTACCATAAAAGCAGGACGCAAGTCTAGGTTTTATATTCGCCAGCAACAGCAAGGAGATAAAAATGGCAAAATTTAACATCATTTCTCAGTTTTTAAAAGACATTTCATTTGAAAGTCCAAACGTACCTGAATTATTCTTCAAAAACGATAACGGTCAGGCAAAACTTGAAATCAATATCGACATTCAAATCAAGGGCGCAGAAAATAACCTATTCATGGTTGACCTTATTACCAAGGTTCATTCAAAACTAGAAGCCGGCGACAAATCAATCTTCTTAATCGAATCAACATATTCTGGTCTGGTTCAAATGGAAGAAGAAAAAGACGAAGAAGCAAAAAAACGTACATTATTAATCGACGTTCCAACATTGTTATTCCCATCTGTTCGCGCATTAATCACACGTCTGACAAGTGAATCAGGATTCCCAACATTCGCAATGCAGCCGGTTGATTTTGCTCAACTGTACGCACAGAAACAGGCAAAATAATAAAGCCTTAAATAAAAAATATCCCCAAATGGGGATTTTTTTATTTTCCAAGACACAATTGTCCAAAGGTCATATCCAAAACCTCGTCCGCGGTGATTACGCCTAAAATCTTGCCAATTGCATCCGCAGCACGACGTGTATGTTCCGCAAATATATCATAATTTTCCCCTGCCCCAATTGCAGATTCCAATTCAACACACGCAGATTCAAGCAACCCCTTGGTACGTGAATTAATTGACAATTCAGATTCACGACCATCCATCATCAAACGTATCTTTTCACGTAATTTGTCCATTAATATATCCATACCTTCGCCAGTCTTGATAGATGTATAAATTACATTTTTATTATCACGAACATCTGTCATATCAGACTTGTTTATAACAATAATTTCATTATCCTTAATATCTGCACGTACGACATTTTCCGGCGTAAAGACACGAATAACAATATCAGCATTTTCAATTTCTGACTTCGTCCTTTCAATACCAATCGATTCAATCACATCAACCGTTTCACGAATTCCTGCCGTATCAGATAAATTTATCATATACCCATCTATATCCAACGTGGTTGACACGACATCACGTGTTGTACCTGCAATATCAGAAACAATTGCACGATTTGATCCCACTAGATAATTAAACATAGACGACTTACCAACATTAGTTTCGCCAACCAAAACCACATTTATCCCACCACGAATTGCACGTGCCATACGATATCCATGCAATGCATCTGAAATCTGAACAAATAATTGTCGTGCATTCTCATAAACCGTTTCAGCAATATTCATTGGCAAATCATCTGGGCTATAATCTAAAATAGCCGCCGCATACGCAGAAATCTCAACCATTTTATTTCGCCATGCATTATAAATATTACTATCATGCCCCAACATAGATTTTAACGCATGCTTGCGTTGCATATCGGTCTGGGCATCCAACAATGCAGCCAGTCCATCAACATCCGCCAAATCCATTTTATTGTTATAAAATGCACGTCTTGAAAATTCCCCAGGGGTTGCCATACGCATACCCAATGTTGACAAGTATTCAAAAACCTTGTTAATAACCGCGGGCGCGCCATGCGTATGCAATTCAATAACATCTTCCCCCGTAAACGAATTAGGCCCAGGAAAATATACAACCAAACATTGATCTATTAATTCATTGGTGTCATCACACAAATTCACAAAGTACGAATAACGATTTTTTATATCCGTTTTTTTTATAAAATTCGCAAAAATATTTGATAAATCATCGCCTGAGATACGAATAACTGCAACACCGGATTTTCCGTGTCCACTTGATAAAGCAAAAATAGTATCATTGTTATTCATTTTACTTCCCCCGACTGATTTCTTTTAACGCCAATGGGACCAGTTTTGATACATCTGCGGTTGGGTTTTGCGTAACCAAATTCTGTGCCATTTCAATTATATCAAGACGCTTGTATCCCAAGGCCTCTAATGCCATCAGCAAATCAGGCAGCGCAGCCCCAACCCCACTTGTCATACCGTTGTCTGGTGCAAACAATGTTGCAGACACACCACCAATTTTATTCTTTAATTCGACTATTATTTTTTCTGCGACTTTTTTACCAACCCCAGGTGCTGTTGCGATTGTTTTTGCATCACCCGTTGCAATTGCAGACATTAACATATCTGTGCTAATTGTTCCCATAATAGCCAATGCAACCTTGGGACCTACGCCAGATACGGTTGTCAACATGTTAAATAAATTCTGGGCGTTTAATGTGGTAAAACCAAACAAACGAATTGAATCTTCGCGTACAACGGTTTCTATCCATAATTCTACGGTTGATTTATGTGTTAAATATTCAGGTGTAAAAACCTTGTATCCAACGCCACCCGTTAACAAAATAATAAAACCATCACCAATATAATCAACAATGCCTTGCAATTTTCCAATCATTTGTTATCCTTTTGGGGTAATTTTAATCTAAATAAATAAAAAGGTCAAATATGAGTGGACACAGTAAATGGCACAACATCCAACACAAAAAGGGTGCAGCAGACGCGGCACGCAGTGGATTGTTTACAAAATTGGCACGCGAAATAACAATGGCAGCAAAGTTGGGCGATAAAAACCCGGATAACAACCCACGTTTACGCCTGGCTATTTTAACAGCACGCAAAAATTCAATGCCAAACGACAATATCAAACGCGCAATTGACAAGGCATCTGGTTCAAACACCGAAAATTACGAAGCCGTTCGTTACGAAGGTTATGGCCCAGGTGCAGTTCCTGTTATTGTGGAAGCTTTGACCGATAACCCACGTCGTACAGTTCCTGAAATTCGTAATATTTTTGGCAAAAATGGCGGCAACATGGGCGAAGAAGGTTCTGTTGTATTTATGTTCACACGCGCAGGTCAAATTATGTATCCTGCATCAATCGGCAAAACCGAAGATGAAATGATGGAAATTATTATGGAAGCCAACGCAGAAAACCTTGAATCATCTGAAGAAGGCTTCATCATCACAACAAAACCAGAAGATTTTATTAACGCACAAAAATATCTAGCAGATGTTTTAGGCGAACCAGAACAGGCAGAACTAACCTGGTTACCAAATATGCCAATGGATTTGGATGAAGAAACATATGCAAAATTAGAAAAATTAGTTGACGCACTAGACGACAACGATGATGTGCAGAAGGTATTCACTGCCGCCGCATAATAAAAAACAGCCCCAAACGGGGCTATTTTTTACCCCTACTCTAATCAATAAACGTGTTGTAGGTGGTGTAGTGTACAAACAGTTACATGAGCCACCTACCCTTTAAGCACTACCACCCAAGATTATTGTAAAATTAAATATAATGATTTAGATAACCGTGTTGTAGGTGGCGTAGTGTACAAACAGTTACATGAGCCACCTACAACACGGTTAGATAAGTTATTATATTTAATTTTCAGTCTTGGACGCGGGCAAAATCGTCATACACCCTATATTTTTGATCATTTGTTTCATGATATTCATACGCTGCACCACCTGCTGAATACATATTGATTAAATCTGTTACCTTGTCCAAGGCAGCACGTATCATATCTGCTGTTTGGTCAGAATTATATTCAATAATACGAACATCATTATTTTTCAGCTGTAAAAATTTCATGATTGGCAATTTGGACACAGATGTTGAATGAATGTGAAAACCACCCTGCTGCAGCATATATGCCTCTATCGGTAATTGCGGCATATTCCCCTGAATTAATTGTGATTTCGATGGGGCCGCACCTGTTTTTATATCCAAAACCCCACCATCCCAAACAAGGTCTGCACGTGCACGAACATTACGCCCTGCGATTTTTACACAACCACCAATTTCTGAATACGAATTTGACAACACAGACAATTCCCTTGCAACAACGGGGGCTATTTCTACAAATCGTTTATGCCAAAAATGAAATATTACACTGTCCCGCCCCAATATATCCAACGCACGTGCATCCATTTGTGCAATTAAACTATCAGGATTTAAATCAACTGCATTTTCAATTACAGAATGTACTAAATTCCCAAACGCACGCGCATCTGGCAATGCCCAATAATCATCCAAGACACGCAATTTCAATATATGTTTTACATAAAACGCAAACGGATTATGAATTAATAATTCAAGTTCTGTTACATAAACATCAGACCAATCAGGCGGGGGCATTGGTGCAGAATAATCCAATGACTTTAACGGTAATACATCGCGTGTCAAAACTGAATTCAAAACATTTATATCTTTATTAAATCTACCGTTACGCACAATTATACGTGATAAGAAGCGCGACTCTGGCATCTGCACCCCACCTGATTGTGTTGCACGCAACCAATACACACATTTACCACATGACAAATTCATAAAATCAAGCGATTGTAACGCAACCTTTCTATCTGGCGATGGCAATCCGATTTTTATCGCCAGCCCGCGTGGCAACCAGGCATTTTCATACCCACGCGCAGGAAACATCCCATCATTTAGTCCTGTCAGAATAACAACATCCGCAGTTTGCATACGCGATTCTATCGTACCCAAAACAACCACATCCGCCTCATCATTCATCTTTCCACGTACAGACACACCTGATATCGCATCAAATACAAATATGCGCGCATCTGACAATGTCAGTTTTATACCTGCAATTTGTAACGCATCCGACATATCTTTTATAGCGATCCAAATTGATAAATTTTCATCATCCGTCGGATTAAACATTGGCACAAAATTTACAACATTTTCCTGAACAATATAGGCAATCGTATCAAATAAATTGTACCCATACTTAACATATATTTTTTCAAACACATCAGACGCGCCATCAATCCAATCATCAAACATATTTAAGATTGCGCGCCCCACATTTGTCATTGTACCAGACCGCCCGCCTGAAAAATCAGCATCGATTCCACGACACGCTAAGGCATTTGCAATTCGCTGATTACCGGCGGCATCAGGCGTTATAACCAACACGCTTTTATTTTCAGCCACACTGCGCACAGCAATTTCCGCAACAACAGATGCCTCTATCGATTCCCGCGAACATTCAATTAAATTACAATTTGATAAATCAGTATTTAAATCAATTTTTTCACAACTATTTCCAAACGCATAATTCATAAAATCGATATTAGACGCGCCAACATCAATTGGAATTACATCAGATAAATTTAGTCCCAAACGCTGCAATAATTTATGTTCGGAATTATATGGATTTGTATCCAATTCAAAATCTATTTCCCGTCCATCTATCTTACCAGACAAAATAATTCGCCCATGTGGCAAATTCGCAATCGCACACATTAAATCAGCTGTTGCAGGAACACTACCTGTTGAACCACAAACAATAACCAATTTATACTTGTTCAGATAATTTATCCAATTTCTAATCTCCGCATTTCTGGCCTGTGTAACAGTCATTCGACCATTTGCGTACATTGGCATAAATTCAGATAAAATATTTAAAATTCGCGCCTTGTTCTGAAAATGAGTAGCATACTTTTCATCAACCAAATCAATCCAATTTATATCAGATGGGTTAACACCTTCATTTTCAAGATAATCCTGCATACGTACCAAATCATGGGCAATCGTCAACGCTGTTGAATAATTTCCAATACTCGCATCTGCCGCTAATAATTTTGTTAAAACAACAATTCTTTCAACATTTGAAATTATTCCATCCGCCCCCACAACATCAGGTTCGTCTTCGACTCCTTCGCCCAGCGCAATCAATGTTGGCAAAATTGCAACGCCACCCTTCTTATCGACAATCATTTTTTCAACTGTTCTGACTGCGCGACGACTTGGCAAGAATATCAATACATCCTTAACATCAACACCACTATCCACCATCAGCTGCCACAATGCATCTGACATCTTTGCAGGATTTGTTGCATAAAAAATATTTTTATTTGATACCAATTATTTCCCTTATTGGTTCAAGCCCAGTTTTCTTTTCCGCAGACGTTTGTAATATCTCTGGCACCATTGCCCCATGTTCTGTATGAAGAATTTCCCGTTGTTTTTCTTCGCGCACACGTTTATCTTTCTTTGTATAAACAATTTGATACGGAATCGCATTCACATCACAAAAATCCATCAAATCAAGATCTGCATCCTTGGGCCCAATTCTTGAATCAATCAAAACAAACAATCGTTTTAATTGACGACGCGTCAACAAATATTCTTCGAGTCTTTGCAGCCATCTCATCGCATCAACCTTGGACACCTTGGCATAACCATATCCTGGCAAATCAACAATCATAACCCTATCGTCAAGATTGAACAAATTCAAACTCTGTGTACGACCAGGTGTATTTGACGTACGCGCAATCGGCATTCCAACCACCGCATTTATCAGCGACGATTTTCCTACATTACTGCGCCCTATAAACGCATATTCCATAAACTGGGTTTTGGGCAACGATTTTACCGTTTCAAAACTACCCACAAATTTAATCATCTACCCCCCCTTTGTTTAACAACCTTTTATAAGCTTCCTTTTTGGAAATACCTGTACGAGCCGCCAAATCAGCCGCCGCAGACTTCATAGATGTTGCAGCAATATCATTAACTATATTGCTAATTTCTTCATCTGACATTTTTATTTCTGGTCGTGGTGCCACCACAATAACAATTTCACCGCGTGGCGCATCAATCCCCATCAATTCCGCAGGATAACCAATAATTGTTTCTTCGTGAATTTTTGTAATTTCGCGAACAATTGCAATTTTTCGTTCAGGCATAACACGTGCCATCGTTGCAATAGTATTCATAATACGATTTGGACTTTCGTAATAAATAATAGTATGCGGAATTTTATTATCTTCACGAATCTTCTTCTCGTCAAAAAAACCACAGAATGTAAACCTATCTGTTGGGAATCCTGACAATACCAACGCAGCAATCGCCGCCACCCCACCCGGGACAACAAATACATCAACCCCCGCATCACGCGCCGCACGAACCAAACGAAAACCAGGATCTGATATTGCAGGCATACCCGCATCAGACACACATGCAATCGCCATGCCCGACTGAATTTTTTCAATTAATTCAGGTATAACATCACGTTCATTATGTTCATGACACGACACCCGTTTCGTCTTGATGTCAAAATGTGATGCCAATTTTCCAAAAACGCGCGTATCTTCTGCTGCAATTAAATCAACAGATCTCAAAACATCAACCGCACGTGGCGACATATCAGACAAATTTCCTAACGGTGTACCAACAATATAAAGCCCTGATTGCATTTAGAATCCTTTTATAGTAAAATGATACAAAATAAAATGGATTTTTCAATGTATATAAAAAGATTTTTTGGTTATTTTTTCGCGCTATGCTGTTTAGCTGGCTGTTCAACCGTTGATATTATCTCTGGCGATAAATGGGACACTGAATATGATATCACAACCGCTGGCGCCCCTATCCAGTTACAATATGGGCAATTATCCGATGGATACGGCACAGATGATACGCAACATAATATCGCGGTATTACTGCCACTATCTGGGGATGCGGCACCAATTGGTCGAACCATCCGAACATCTGTTGAAACCGCATTGGTTCAACGCCCAAATAAAAATCTTGCTGTAACATTTTACGACACCACAACGGATCTAAGCGAAACAATAAACACCGTATTGGAAACAAAGCCTGAAATAATTATCGGGCCAATATTTGCAAACGATGCAAAAATTGTACGCGCAGCAAAACCATCTGAAATCCCAGTATTGTCATTTACTTCAGACGCAACAGCAATTGGCGATGGTGTTATGACAATGGCCTTGATGCCAACCAATGGCGTAGAATCTATCATTGCCCAAATGCAATCCGACAATATAAAACACTTTATTGTAATTGCGCCTGACACCGCTTCGGGACACTTGATGGCTGGCGCAGCAAAATCAGCAAACGAATTATACACCCCCACATTAAATGGAATTTTCTTCTATAAAGAAAAAGATACCGACTCAATCAAAAACACAGCAGAAACAGCATCAATGAATCAGGCACGCATCGCCGCCCATACACGCGCACGCACTGTCCTA
This sequence comes from Alphaproteobacteria bacterium, assembly GCA_017546085.1. GTDB lineage: Bacteria > Pseudomonadota > Alphaproteobacteria > Rs-D84 > Rs-D84 > Enterousia. The sequence goes on from JAFYXQ010000054.1 coordinate 21,588, forward strand.
TCAGATATAATCACAAACGAACGCCTGACCACCACAGAACGCGCAAACCTATCCACCCAATTGGAAAAACTGGAAAAAACAGAAACACTTGGGACATTGCCATATGATGCAATTTTATTCCTTGGTGATGGCGAAGACACAAAATCACTGGCATCATTTCTGCGCTATTACGATGTTGGTGCACGCGATATAAAATTTTATGGCACAACAATGTGGGACGGTTCTGATATCGCATCAGACTTCACAATGTCAGGCGCCCGTTTTCCATCACTAACAAATTCATCACCTGAATTTTCTGTTATATATGAACAAATATCCGGCAAAACACCAAACCATCTTGCTGCATTTGGATATGACGCAATCAATATGGCAATCGGAATGATATATTCCGATAAAACAAACGCAACATATCTGATAACCCCCAATGGATACATCGGCACCAGTGGCCTGTATCGTCTGACCCCAAACGGTTCATCAGAACGCGCATTGCAAATATCAGAATTAAACGGCACAAACACACCAACCGTTATAAAAAAATCAGTAACCGATTTCACAACACCTATTTATAAAATAAATGCATCTGATGTAAAAATTACTGATTCAATGGATTTAGAAACACCTGGCATCGACCCAGACGACTATATCTTCTTGCCTGAACACCTACGTGATAAATATAGCAGCAAAATCATCGGTGCAAATGCGCGCGAAACAAAAAACATAAAACGCAGTCAAATCGTGGCATTCTTGCCTGACGAAGATAGCGAACCAATAAAATCCGAAAATTATAAACCAATTAAACACGAATCCATATCCAGAACATATATCGATGAATACCAAATCGAAGAATAAAAAAACCGACCACAAGGGTCGGATTTTTTCTGGTGGGAGTGGCTGGATTCGAACCAGCTCAGGCTTAAGCCAACAGATTTACAGTCTGCCCCGGCTCTCCAACTCCGGCGCACGCCCAATCCTTGGTGCGGGCAGCGGGAATCGAACCCGCATTTCAAGCTTGG
>JAFYXQ010000055.1 GCA_017546085.1 Alphaproteobacteria bacterium
AGCGTTATGTTCGAAGAATGGATTATTCCTGTTTCGATTCCTGATTTTGAGCTATATTCGAGTGTTTCTTCGTCAATAAAAACATCCTGACCGCGAATTGCGCTAAGGTATGAAGATATGTCCAAGCGTTCTGTGCTGAAATTAATGTTGTTTGAAACCAGGTTCCCGCGTACGTTCCATTTTTTTCCACCTGTGAATGTGGTACGTCCTGCGGTCATTGTTAAATCATAAATTGCAGCATCGTTAACGCTTAAATTTCCTGTGTCGCCAAATTTTGAAATGGTTTTACCGTTAACGCTATCAACGAATAAAGTACCACGTGTCAAGGTCAATGCAGATTCCGAATTTTTGTTTTGAAATACTGCCTTTGGTGTGGATAGGTTTTCAATATTATTTCTAACTTTCTTGCCGGATTCTATACCGTATGCAGACAGCGTTCCTATTTGTGCTGTTTCGAATTCACCCATTAATGCAAAAACGTTTCCTGCGTTGTTAAAAGTAAAGTTGCCCATATCTAAATCAGACAGGAATCCGTTGTTATCAATATTTGTTTCGTTCCTGCGAACAATATCAGAATAAATATCGTTCAGCTCAATCGCGATGTTTATACCAACATCGCTTTCAGTGGCGTAAAACCCAACTCGTCGAACAAGTTCTGCGCGTTCAATACCAGATATTTTGCCCCCCATTAATTCAAGGTATGCACTCAGCATCATTGGTGTTTTATGAATAATCAATGCGATATTTTGGCCCATCGCAGTTTTTGGTACAAACCCCAACGGCAAACCATATGGTTCAAGAATATCGGAAAAATCATCTCCCGAAATAACGGTTGTTTCATATGGCAAATTATGCATGTTTTCACGGATAAAAATACGCGCAGCGGTCTGTGCGGTTTCAATTTGTCGTGTGGTGGCATACATCCTTGTGTCTGTATTTCTGTCAGATAATTGTTTTGCAACGAATGGAACAAATGCAAAAATCAGGGCTAACGCCAACATAGCCTGTAACAGAAAATTTCCACGTTGTTGATGCAAGATAAATCTCTCCTATACCAGACAGGATAGCAATATAAAAAAAATATTGCAATTGCTTTTAAGATGAATTAACATTACTCTCATTAAGGCATGACAACGATGGACAAAAATTGTTGTTATGAAGATATTTCCTGATATTTAAGAAAGAAAAGATATGCAAAACAAAAAAAATCAATCCAATGTCGGACAGATGATACAGCGCTGTCATAAATGGCGTCAGAAAAGAAAACAATATATCGATCAGGCGCGTCAAACAACAGATGAAATTGAACGTGAACGCCTTTTGCAGGCGGCGGAGCATTACGGGCGTATCGTTAATGCAGAACAGGGTAAAATAGATTCAACCCGCGATCCAAAGGATAAATCACAGCCGCAAACCGCAGATGTTACAGCCGAAGCGGTAACGGAAACGTCTGAAACATCTGATGAAGAAGAAATGGGCTTTCCAGATTTTATAACGAATTTAAAATAATAAAAATAACGCGCGTTTTGCGCGTTTTATTTGTTGAATTTTTGCTGTGATTTGCTATTCTTTGCGCAAAAGGAAGTTTTAACAATGGAAAGTAATTATACAGTTCTTGCGCGGAAATATCGCAGTCAGGATTTTAAATCCCTTATTGGTCAGGATGTTTTGGTAAAAACACTTACCACCGCAATTAATACATCGCGCATTGCGCATGCGTATATTTTTACAGGAATTCGTGGTACCGGAAAAACAAGTACAGCACGTATTTTGGCCAAGGCATTGAATTGTTTGTCTTCGGATCGTGCAACGGCCACGCCGTGTGGAACATGTGAAAATTGTCGTGCGATTGCGGCGGGTCAACATATTGATGTTATGGAAATTGACGCTGCATCACATACTGGTGTTGATAATATGCGTGATATTTTGGATGCAGCGCAGTATCGTCCAACTAATGGCCGGTACAAGGTTTATATTATTGACGAAGTTCATATGTTATCAACGTCCGCGTTTAACGCATTGTTAAAAACATTAGAGGAACCACCTGCCCATGTAATCTTTATCTTGGCAACGACGGAAATAAGGAAGGTTCCTGTTACGATTTTGTCGCGTTGTCAGCGATTTGATTTGGTTCGTGTGCCTGTTGAAACATTAAAGAAGCATTTTGCATGGATTGCTCAGCAGGAACAGGTAAATTTAACAGATGGCGCAAATGAATTGTTGGCGCGTGCGGCGGACGGTTCTGTTCGCGATGGTCTGTCTTTGCTTGATCAGGCGATTGCCCAAACTGGTGGAAATGTCGACGAGGCGGCTGTGCTTGACATGTTAAAGCGTGCGGACAGGGGTGTCGTTGTTGATTTTATGAAAATTCTGTTGTCTGGTGATACCGCAGCTGCGCTGGAACGTGTAGATGCGATTTATAACAATGGTGCGGATTTGTCGATGTTGTTAACGGATATGATGGAATGGACGCATTGGGCAACGCGCATGCACCCTGCCTTTCATGCGGGTGATGTAGTAAATTCCCCATATACCGCTGATCAGCGCGATCAGATACATAATATAAACACGCGCATAACGGTAAATACGTTATCTCGAATTTGGCAGGTTATGGTTGCTGCTGTGCCTGAAATGCAGGCGACAAATAATCAGAAACAATGTTTTGATATGTTGGTCGTGCGTTTAATGCATATTGCGGATATGCCTTCTATCCCTGAAATTATCAAGCAACAAGAATCAGAAAATCGTGTGCGTGATGTAAAAAATATTTTGGCTGACCGCATTGGGCAGTCTGCTGCTGCGCCTGCCGCACCTGTAAAGAAAACAATTTCGAATCAATCTGAATTGGCAACTGCCTTACAAGAAGCCAAGGAGATATTATTATATTCTTACTTTACCGGTAACATTGAAATTGTGGAATTCTCGGACTGTAAAATAAAATATTTTGATAGAAAGGGTGATAATGATTTTTCACATAAATTGTCATCATGGATGTTTAATGCAACTGGTAAGAATTGGGTGTTGGAACGTGTGATGGAATCTGCGAATGTTCAAACTGTATCTGAACAAAAGCAGCAGGAATTAATTGCGGATCCATTGGTTGCCAGTGCAATGGATTTATTTGCAGATGCAGAAATTGTGGGGGTGAAATAATGTCAGAACAATCAGGGCGTTCTTTGATAGAAGTTATAGGTGTAATGGCAATTGCGGGTATTATGACCGTATCTGCATTGGGTGTTTATAATATGATACGCGCAAATCAGGTTCGTACAATTGCATCTGCTGAACTAAAGCAGATTGCAGAGAATACGAAAATTCTGATGGAAATGCGTAATTCTTATTCAGGATTATCGGTTGATTATTTGATTAAGGCGGGCGCATTAAAGTCAGATCGTGCACCATTGGGTGGTGTTGGTTGGTCTGTTGGTCCGACATCTGATGCATCTGGTTTTGAAATTCGTCTTGTAGATTTGACGTCTGGTGAATGTGAATATTTTGCGACATCGCGTCCGACGTGGGCCGCGTCTGTTGTTGTAAACGGTTTTCCGGTTGGTGTAACTGATGGTTGTTTTGATTCAGATACAAATCAGGTAACATTTGTGGTTGAATAGTGGAATGAAAAAAATAAAAACATTTTTTATTTTTTTTGGATTAATTTTTATTTGCGGATGCGTGCGGTATGTCAGTCCTGAACGCAATCAGTGGTCATCTTATCTAAACGGGGCGAGTTTTATTGATATGACCGAAATGTCGCGTGTGGCGAAGCGGCCTGTGTACCTTGGTGCTGGGGGGCGTTTGGTTGGTGATGTGGTAAAAAAATCAGACACGCTCGATTACGGGGACAAGGCGACAAATGATAATGTTGTTGCGACCCATTATATGTCGAAACTAGAATTTGAATTGTATGACACGTTGCGCAAACCCGGAATATCTGTTCAGCGTGCCGGCACAGACGTTGTTGTTATATTGGTTCGTGATGCGATAATGGAATTAAATGTTGCAGAAATTTCAGAAACCGGTGATGATACGTTAAATAAAATTGCAAGGTTATTAAAGAAATACGATGCTACATTTATTGAAATTGCAGGTTATACAGACGCAATGCGTGATGCGAATGCGGCGCATGTGTTATCGCTGGATATGGCACAGCGTGTTGGGGTGCATTTATCACGAAACAAGGTGGGTACGGCACGAATGTTTATTGTTGGTCGTGGTTCTGCGCGTCCAATTGCTGCCCAGGATAATGTTGGTCGTCTGACGAATCGTCGTGTTGAATTGCGTTTGGCGCCTGCGCGCTAGGAAAAAATTACTATATTTATTCGGTTTAATTTCTCTTTTCATTTTTTATTTTTATTGTTATACTGCGAATACAAACAAAATAAAAGGATGGAAAAATGGCAAAAAAATCATCAGAAACAAACGTTGTAAAGAATTATAAACGTGGTGGCATTATTGCGACAATCGTTGTTGTGATTGCTGCGTTGGGTGTTTGGGGTGTATCGGCACTGAATTCAAATAATACGGCAACAGTCGAAGAAGCAATGACAATGGTTACCGAAGATGCGGCAAGTGGCGCGGCGTTGCGTATTGCGGTAATTCGCATGGATGCAATTCAGAACGATGCAACTGTATTGTCCGACCTGCGCAAGCAGAAGGAAGATTATGAAAATAAATTGCGCGATGAATTGAATAAAAAACAGAAAGAATTAGAAAAAGAAAAAGCAGAAATTGAAAAGTCTCAGGACATTCTCTCGCGTGAGGCATTACAGCGTCGCGTTGTTGATTATCAAAACAAGGTAACAAAGTTGCAGCGTGATTTGACAGAACGCGCACAGAGCGTTGAAATGTCCTATCAAAAGGCTTTAAATGATATACAGAAGAATCATCTTGACCCAATTATCGAAGGTGTTATTGCCAAGAAAAAATTATCGTTGGTAATTGATGGTCGCATGGCACGCACAGGTGCAGATGCTGCAAATCTGGATATCACGAACGAGGTTGTTCAGGCATTGGATAAAAAAGTATCCAAGGCAAAGATGGATAAACCAATGGGTTTTTAATAAAATAAATATAAAAATTGCCGCCCAATTGGGCGGTTTTTTTTATCGTGTTCTGTATCTTGAAAAAAATACAGTTTTTAAGAATAAAAAAAGCAATTTATTGCTTGACCCGATTCGTTTAAAATTGCTACACTTTAATTAAGAAAGGAATAAAATCCGCAGAAATCCGCGGTTTTTATGAATAAAAAAAGGGGAAGGGAAAATGAAAAAAATATTATCAGTGTCTGTAATTGCTATACTGTCAATAACATCTGTGAATGCTGCGGATGTGCCTGTGTTGGCGACAAAAAACTATGTTAATCAGGGATTGGATACCAAGTATGATGCAGACAAGATTGTTGTCAATGAATCCGGTGTTACGATTGATGGTACTGCAATCGCGACCAAGGAAGATATTAGTGGTATGGCAACTGATTTAAATTTGGCGAATAAATTAGATAAAACAACAGATCTTGCAACGTCCGATTCAAACAGTTTGAATGAATTTAGTCTTGCGTCTGATGACAAGGTTGTTTCTGAAAAGGCGGTTGCAGCTGCGTTGCGCGAAAAGATGGATAGTACTTTGATAAGAAGTATCGTTGGTGAAATTGTTGTGCCTTCGGATGGATATTTGACAGCAGAAAGTGATAATGGTATGAATTTATCTGGAACGCAAAAGGTTACGGTTGGCTTGTTGGTTGAAGATTCAACTAATTTACAGCCCCATAATAATGGTGTTGTTACATCCGGTTGGTTAAACGATAATATTATCCCTGATATGTTAAGTTCTAATGCTGCTGCTGAAAAGTTAGTTACGGCGAATTCAGTTCATCAATATGTAAACAACCGTCTTTTAACAAAGTTGGATGCGCCCAAAATACCTGCAGAATGTTTAGTAGAAGGGACGTATTGTACAATGGTAACCGTTTTTGAAAGAGGTATCGCAATACCCCAGTGGCAGATAATTGACAATGTTTATGGCGATGAAGAGTAAGTGTTGACGGGAATAGATTGTGAAAAAAATAATTTTTTCATCTTTGTCGGCAATAATTCTAATTGGGTCCGCATGTGCTGAGGTTCCTACGATGGTGTCAAAAAAATATGTTAATGATATCATTGCGTCATTGGATAATAAATTTGTGAAAAAAACAGATATTGCAAATTCTGTAAATCCGAATCAGGAAATACCCGTTACTTCCAAGGCCGTGTATAATCATGTTAATTCTATGATTACTAACACACTTAACGGTAATAACGGTTTGATTTCTGTTCAGGTTAACGGTGCTGTGGTACGATCATCGATCGGTGAACCACCCAGGGATTGTTACAGTGTGGATAAATATTGTGTGATTGGATTGAAATTTGATTCTGCAACGGAGGCATTTTCGTTTGGTTGGCAGGTCATACCACGACAATAAGAATAAAAAATAAACAAATAACCAAATGAAGGAAAAATGAAAAAAATCTTATTATCATCAGTTATAGCAATGTTGGCGGTAACTGCGGCAAATGCGGCAGTC
>JAFYXQ010000056.1 GCA_017546085.1 Alphaproteobacteria bacterium
CATCCCCCCGCTCACAAGATACATTTTTTTTATGCGTTTCCTTTGTTACAACCCCAAGGTCATTATTATAAATACAATCACTTTTCTTAATCTCACAACGACTAGTTTCTTCATTCCACATTATATTGCAGTTGCAACCGCCACTCGAGACACAGTTAGAATTACAGCTAGAATTTGACGTACCATTTCTACAATCTTCGACGACCGCGTACCCGCTACCATTTCCCGCATCATCGCATTGTTGTTTATTTCTTACCGGAATATAATCTAACCCTGCATTCAGACCATATTCAAACGACCCCGAAGCAACCGCACCATTTAAATCATATGTGGTTCCCAATGAATCATATGGTACACATATCTTGGACGGCATACGATTGGTATTAATTGCCGCAAGCAAATTCTGATAACCACGTTCCGTCAATGCACAATATTTTACTGTATCCGTTTCTTCGTGATAATACTGACGTCCTGACGAACGCTGATATTTATTTCCTGTGTCTTTTGACACAACACGACTTGGGGCATCTTGGTACAAAACACGTTCAAGAACATCCAAATCCAACGTCGTTCCCGCACGACGATTACGCGAACCAAAAATCTTAATGGAATCCAACGCAGATGTGGCACACCCCACACGCACCAAACCATCTTCTTCTTCACTTTCGATATACCATTCACGCAAAACCTTCGAATTATTATCGAGAACATCAACCTGCGTACAGCGAACATCATCCTGTGGTGGCACCGCGGTCCCAACACGGCATGTTTGACCACCGCGCAAATTTCCGGTTGCAACGGAACGTTCATTCACACAATTACGCACATCATATATCAAACTATCCAAAACCTTCTTAGTTTTTTTGGTTCCATTGGAATCCGATACTTCAACAGTTTTATAATCATATTCTGAATACCGACACAGGAACTTTCCCCAACGATTACACCCACCATTCATCATCATAATAACATCAGAAATGTCAACCCCCGCCGCCAACGCATCCTGCAACGCATCATAAACATCACCGATAACCGAATCATATGTCGGGAAGAAATCCTTGGCCAATTCTTTGAATCTACTTACGCGTTTTGGACCGGCACAATTATTACCACGCGCATCACATCCTGCATATTCAAACAACAAATCCAAATCATTACGCAAGGCCTTCAGATTTTTTTCCGCCCCTTCGAGTTTATCCATTATCTTGCCCGCAATTTTTTCGCGCGCAACAAGATCCGCTTCCACGTTATTTCGAACCGCATCACGTTGACGTTGTGTCAAACCATCATCCGCGACCGCACTTGCCTGTGCCGCCGTTTGCGCCGCCTCAGCCTTTACAGCCTGGGCCTCTAACAATTTTTTCTGCGCCTCTTCTGCAACACGTCTTTGTTCATCTAGCGCGGCCTGCATCTGTGCCATCTGTTGCTGATTTTGCGCTGTCATCTGCTGTTGCATTTGCACCATTTGCTGCTGCATTTGTTCCATTTGGGCACTACTTTGTGCCGACGCCTGCTTCGCCGCATCCGCCTGTGCCTGCAATTGTTGTTCCTGCACCTTGGTATTCGCGGCCGCCACCAACTGCGCAGAAATCGCCTCTATCAAATCATTGCCATACTTTTTACAATTTTTGTTACTATTAACACAGCCAGACACAATTGGGCGTGCCAAATCAATCGATGTACAGCCCGCACATTTTGGCTGTGCGCAACGCAAAATCAACGAATTACAATTACCAAAATCAGCCGTTACCTTGCTATCAACAGCCCCACCCGGGGTACGACTATTCATCAAAGAATTCCAATTATTATTATTTGTTGCACCAATATCACCATTCCACGCGGTCAAATTACTACCCGCAGTGGTCGCAACCTGCGCCCCCGAAACCAACGGAAACGCACAACAAATAAATAAAACCAAGAATTTTAAGTATTTCATAATTCTCTCTTGGGCTTAATTCTATCATAAATTAAAAATATATAAAAGCCAAAAATAAACATTTAATAAAAAAAGTTATCATTCCTGCGCCCTCCCCTTTGCTTGCACCACGAAGTTTTAACGAAGTGGTGTCATCCCACTTTTTTTGTCATTCCTGCCTTCGCAGGAATGACAAGATTTTTTAGCAAAAAAAATGTTCCCCCACCCACGTGATTAGCGTGTAAATCAAATAGAATAATTCAAGATAAAAGCGGGGACGAAAACGTAGTGTACAAATGCTACACGAGTTTTCGTCCCCGCTTTTAGATAAATTATTTAATTTAATTAAACGCGACGTACCTTCTTTGGACGACATCCATTATGTGGGATACGTGTTGTATCAGTAATGGACTGCACAATCAGACCAGCGTTTGCCAATCCACGTACAGCAGATTCACGACCCTGACCAATACCACGCATTAAAACATCAACTGTTTTCATACCCATTTCGGCGACTTTCTTGCCAACTGCATCAGCAACAATTGTTGCAGCATATGGTGTGGACTTTTTTGCGCCCTTGAAATTATTAGCCCCAGCGGTCGCCCATGTCAAAACAGCGCCAGACTGGTCTGTGATTGTAATACGTGTATTGTTATTTGTCGCAACAACATGTGCAATACCATGTGATACTTTTTTAACAACTTTCTTTTTAGCTTTTGTTACTGCCATTTTATTTTTTCCTTTTCGATGTCTTCAATTAACTATGGTGTTAATCTCTACCTTATTAAAAAATCAAGATAACATTGCAGGTATGTGTGTTGGGCGACGGGAGTGTACAAACGTTACATGACCACAGCCCAACGCGCATAGATGCGGCGTTATATTAATTTTTATTTACCCTTGGTTGCAGAACCCGCAACAACTACACGCTTACCTTTACGTGTACGAGCATTTGTTTGTGTACGTTGACCACGAACCGGCAAGCGATTACGATGACGGATACCGCGATACGCCTTCAAGTCCTGTAAACGTTTGATATTCATTGCAACTTCGCGACGAACATCACCTTCTACTTTGAAATTTTCTTCGATGTATTTAGAAATTTTGATAACATCCTCGTCCGTCAAATCTTTTGCGCGCAAACCGTCTTTTAATTTCAACGCTTCACAGATTTGTGCAGCCTTCGCTGGCCCAATACCATGAATATATTGCAACGCAACTTCAATGCGCTTTTCCGTAGGAATGTTAACACCTGCTATACGTGCCATTTTTCTTTTTCCTTTTTATTTAACCTATGGGATACCAAGTCCACCCAGCACCCCGATTCCGAACCCAATGTTTTTACAATGGGCTATTTTATTTTGCTGAATAATTTTATACAAAATTCAGCAAAAGTCAAATCTTGTTTTGCCCCCGCAAACTTATTATCCGCGGAAACGACCTTTCTTTTGTGTCTTTTTTATAACACCACTATATTTCTTGGCAACCAAATATGACTGAACCTGATTAACAGTATCCAAAACCACACCTGCAACAATCAATACACTGGTACCACCAATTGCAACCGGCATACCAACATGCGTATTCAAAATAATTGGCAACACACAAACTACTATCAAATACGCAACACCAATTGCCGTTGTACGAGACACCACGTTATCTAAATAATGAATTGTCTGTTCTCCTGGACGAACCCCTGGGATATATCCACCTGCATTTTTCAGATTATTACTTGTTTCTTCGGAATTGAATATAACCGCTGTTTGGAAATATGCAAAGAACGCAATCAAAACCGTAAACAATATGATATATGACCATGTTCCGTATGTAAAGAATCCCATAATTGTTTGAACCGTCAAATTATCACTCTGAACAAAGCGTTGAACAAATGCCGGCAACATCATAATACTTGATGCAAATACAGGGCCCATAACACCAGACATATTAATCTTGATTGGCAAATAAGATGCATTGGTGTTCATAACCCCATTTGCCATAACCTGACGTGGATACAAAATCTGAATACGACGCTGCGCCTGTTCAAAGAATGCAATCAACGCAACAATTCCTACAACAAATGCAATTACCAACGCAATCATCGCAGGCGAAATCTGACCAACAGAACCCAAAGATATCAATTGCGCGATACCACCCGGAACCTCTGCAATAATACCAGCAAAGATTAACAACGAAGCACCTTGCCCGATACCACGTGCAGTAATCTGTTCTGCCAACCACATAACAAACACAGTTCCACCAACCAATGCAATAATCGCAGACAATTCAAACGCAACCCCTGGATTAACAACCGCAGGAATTCCATTAACTGGCGCCATCATTTCCAAACCACGAATAACCGCCCATCCTTGAACAACCGCCAAGAACACAGCCAAATAACGTGTATATTGGTTGATTTTCATACGTCCAGATTCACCCTCTTTACGTAATTCCCCCAAAGACTTACTTGTTGCACTTAACAATTGCAAAACAATCGATGCCGAAATATAAGGGAAAATGTTCAATGCCAAAACTGACATACGGGACAGAGAACCACCGCTGAACATATCAAACATTCCCATCATCCCATTATCACCTTGGAACAAATGCAACACAGCAGAAGCATTAACCCCCGGCAACGGAATAAATGAACCTATACGATAAACAATCAGCGCCCCCAAGGTAAACAAAATACGTTTTTGCAAATCACTAAGATTACCGAAAAAGCCTTTCAAGAATTTCATGAGAACAAACTCTTAATCATTGACAGGCATCTAGATATACTAGATGCCTTATTATTTTTTTAGATTTAGTTGTTTTTTATAGAACCACCAGCTTTAACAATTGCTGCTTCTGCTGATTTAGACCATTTATCCGCAACAACATTAACTGCTGATTTAATTTCACCCTTTGCCAAAACCTTCAAGCCACTCATTTTACGGTTGATAATTTTTGCAGCCATCAAAGAATCAATTGTAATATCCTTTGACGCATCGATTTTGCCTGCTGCAATAAATTTTTCGATATCGCCCAAATTGATAGTTACATATTCTTTAGCGAAAGGATTATTGAAACCAAATTTTGGGAAACGACGCAAAATTGGCATCTGACCACCTTGGAAAGTAGCCTGCTTACGTGAACCACTACGCGCCTTCTGACCTTTATGACCACGACCTGCAGTCTTACCAGAACCAGAACCAATACCACGACCAACGCGCGCTGCGCTTTGACGTGCACCCAAATTATCCATCAATGCATTTAATTTCATTTCTTTTTTCCTTTTGTCCTATAACTACTCATGTAGTTCTTTGTCGCACGAAAACAAGTATTATTTTCGTACTCGGTTTAATTTATTATTTTACAACTTCTACCAAATGAGAAACCTTGGCAATCATACCACGTACAGATTCAGAATCTGTGATTTCTTTGGTTTTTCCGATACGTCCTAATCCCAATGCCTTTACAATTTTGACCTGAGATTCTGGGCGACCGATAGTGCTTTTAACTTGTTTTACAATTATTTTTGCCATAATTCAAACTCCGTTTATTTTATCTTTGCCCAGATTATTTATCTTCTGTTGCAACTTCTAATTTCTTACCATCACGACCAGCGATGATTTCTGCAACTGTTTTACCGCGACGCGCAGCAACAGTTTTTGGCGAATTCATCTTGTTGAAAGCCAAGAAAGCAGCGCGTATCATATTATTTGGATTATTGGACCCCTGTGATTTAACAACAACGTCCTGAACACCCAAACATTCAAATACCGCACGCAACGCACCACCTGCAATAATACCAGTACCAGGAACAGCAGAACGTACAACCAATTTACTTGCACCGTACTTCGCAGCACTATCATGATGCAATGTACGACCTTCCTTCAAAGGAACGCGCATCATCTTTGCCTTTGCTGCCTTTGTCGCCTTCTGTACAGCAGACTGTACTTCCAAAGCTTTACCTTTACCAAAACCAACGCGACCTGCTTTGTCCCCAACAACAACCAATGCTGAGAAAGACATATTACGACCGCCCTTTACAGTCTTAGATACACGGTTGATAGAAACCAATTTATCTACCAAGTTATCCGTCTGCAATTTTTTATCATCAAAACGTGCCATTATTATACTCCGTCTTATTCAAATTATATTCTAACGCCACCTGCGCGGATTGCTTCGCACAGTGCCTTTACACGACCATGATAGCGATAACCACCGCGATCAAAATAACAATTATCAGCAATTTTTGCCGCAACTACGCGTTCAGCAAAATTTTTGCCAACCAGTTCGGCACCTGCAACATTCCAACCGTTTCCTGCAAAACCTTTTTCTTTTGATGATGCAGCACAGATTGTATGACCCTTGGTGTCATCAATCGCCTGAATTTCAATATGGCGACCAGAACGGAAAACTGACAAACGAATCTTGCCAGGATTTTTTCTTTTCAACGCACCGCGATTCGCGAGTGTACGTCTTTCTTCTGTAGATAAATGTTTCAACATTTTCTTTTCCCTTTTTTACAATTTCCGTAACAGCGGAAATCAAAGTTAATTATTATTTCTTCTTACCTTCTTTGCGACGGATTCTTTCGCCCTTATAGAAGATACCTTTACCCTTATATGGATCTGCTTTACGAACCTTATGAATCTTGTCTGCAAACTGACCAACCAAGCATTTATCCATACCTTTAACTGTGAATTCTGTTGGTGTAGCACCCATTTCAACAGTCAAACCTGCCGGGATATCCATGATAACATCATGGGAATAGCCTGCAACCAAAACCAATTGAGACCCCTTTACAGAAGCTTTATAACCAACACCCTTCATATACATAGGTTTTTCGAAACCTTTGGACACACCTTCGACCGCATTACGAATATTGCGAGCCATAGTTCCCCACATTGTACGAGAAGATTTTTCTTCTGCATCTTTTGGATTAATAACAACCTGACCTTCTTCGATAACAATATCTACCAAGCCAGCATTTTTTGTATCCAATGGTAATTTCAATTCACCTTTTGGGCCCTTGACGACCAAAGCGTTGTCAGCAATTGCGACAGTAACGCCATCATTCAATTTAACTGGATATTTTCCTGCACGAGACATATCTAAATCCTCACTTTAATTATATAACCTTGCACAATACTTCGCCACCGACATTCATCAAGCGCGCCTTGTGATCAGTCATAACGCCATTTGGTGTAGAAACAATTGCGATACCCAAACCATTCAATACCTTTGGCATTTTTGCACTGCCGGAATAAACACGACGACCAGGCTTAGATACAACTGAAATTTCCTGAATTGCACCGTTTCCGCCAACATATTTCAATTCAACGACCAAGTTTGAACGATGTTCGTCAATTTCTTCTTTGCGAAAATCAGTAATAAAACCTTCTTCTTTTAATACAGACAAAACTGCTGCACGCAATTTGCTGTTTGGAACGACGATTGTTTCTTTACCTGCATTTTGACCGTTACGAATACGGGTAATCATATCGCCGATTGGGTATGATAATGACATCTTTTTTACTCCTTACATGTACCAGGGCGTGCCCTGGACTGTTTTCTACAACTGCATTGTCCACAGTTGGATTAGTTTATTTTACCAGCTTGATTTACGTACACCAGGCAATTTACCTTCACTTGCCATTGTACGAACCTGCTGACGACACAGACCGAACAAACGCGAGAAACCACGTGAACGACCTGTAATACTGCAACGATTGCGCAAACGGGTTGGATTTGCATTACGTGGCAATTTTGCCAACTTTTTCATTGCATCAATTCTTTCTTCTGGTGTCGCATTAACAGACATTTTCGCCTTGATTGTTTCACGCTTCTTAGCATACTGCGCAACCAGCTTTTCACGTTTATGTTGTTTATTAATTAACGCTAATTTAGCCATCTTTTTTTACCTTCTTTTAATTATTTCAAAACCAATGGCAAGCCGATTTTAGTCAGCAATGCACGTGCTTCATCATCTGTTTTTGCTGTTGTTGCAATAACGATATCCATACCACGGATAGCATCAATTTTATCAACAGAAATTTCTGGGAAAATCAAATGTTCTTTGATTCCAAACGCATAGTTACCACGACCATCGAATTTAGACTTTGACAGACCGCGAAAGTCCTTAACACGTGGCAATGCAACAGTAATCAGTTTATCCAAGAAATCATACATTCTCTTACCACGCAGTGTAACCTTAGTACCAATTTCCTGACCTTCGCGCAAACGATATGTCGCAATAGACTTTTTCGCACGTGTCTTGATTGCCTTCTGGGCAGCAATTGCTGTCAAATCAGCAACAGCAGCATCCAACTTTTTCTTGTCAGAAACAGCTTCGCCAACACCCATATTCAAAACAATTTTTGTCAGTTTTGGAACTGCAAATGAATTTTTGTAACCGAATTCTTTAATCAATTCAGGTACAATCTCTTTTTCATAAATCTCACGCAATCTGCTTTGCATTTCTTTTTTCCTTTTGTTGTGTTCCCGTAACAGCGGGCAACAATTTAATTAACTTATATTTCCGCACCAGATTTTTTTGCAACGCGAACTTTTTTATCGCCTTCTACCTTGTAACCAACACGTGTTGCTTTTTTAGTTTTTGGATCAACAATTGCAACATTGGAAACATGAATTGGCGCTTCGCGATCAATAATATGACCTGGCTGTTCTTGTGTTGGTTTGATGTGCCACTTACGACGATTGACACCTTCGACAACAACACGTTCTTCTGCTGGGCGTGCTTCCAGTACTTTACCTTTGACGCCTTTGTATTTTCCTGAAATAACTACGACTTCGTCGCCTTTTTTAATTTTCATTTTATGACCTTCCATCTGTTATTTAGATTACTTCTGGTGCCAAAGACACGATTTTCTGAACATCGTATTTACGACGAACTTCACGGGC
>JAFYXQ010000057.1 GCA_017546085.1 Alphaproteobacteria bacterium
TGTCAAATCAGTTAAATGCGTTTCGCCAATTATATCATTCATAAATTTCTTGCAAATTTCAGCTGTTATTTTGTCGTTAATCGTTGTGTAATCAAGGCACGCCTGTGCAACATTGCCCAGTGTGAAATTTTTATCCGAAACCGAATGTTCCAAAAAGAATACAAAATCACTGTTATACAAATCGCTATATTTTTCTGCCGCATTCGCAATACGCGACACCGGAACAAGTTTATCCTGAATTTTTGCATCCGCGCCATACGATACGGTCGGAATAATAAATAATAATCCAAACAGTATATTTTTCATTTTCATCTTAGTTTAGCGCCCCCTCGCATTCGTCGGCAACCGTGGCCGCACGTTTTATCGCCTTAATCTGTGCTGCGTTCAGTATTGATGACGTTAATGATGCCGCCGCCGCCCCGCCGGCCATCACATTGGACGCAACGTTAATTTTTCTTTCGCTATCCGAACCTGACAGATGCATTTTGTCGGTATTTGCAGCCGCACTGGTCGCAGTACCTGCAATCCCCATGCCCGCACCAATACCACTTGTTATTGTGGCACCCAATGCACGCTTGTTAATACTGTTGATATCAACGGTTGACCATTCTTCGCATGTGCGAATAATTTTTTCTGCATTTGATAATTCAACATCTGATACTGTGCCGTCAATACGTGCCTGCATACGAACATCAGATAACACGCGAACGGATTGTAAACATGTGTTAATTTGGTCCTTGAAATCACCCTTGACCTGATTGGTGCCGGACAAAACCGCACTTGCAATATTTGTCGCAGCCGACGTCGCCAATGTCCCAGTACGAATGTTGCCCATGGTTTTACCACGTTTTCCTTCTTCGCTTTCCTGACGATATTTTTGCAGGTCGCTATCAGTATATTTGTAATTTGATTCCTTGGGCTTCAGTCCACTTAGATATTCATCAAATTCGCCCTTTTCTCTATTTGTTATTGTTGGAAAATCTGTGGTTGTATCTTGCTTGATTAATTTTTCCCATTCTGCCCCCCATGGTGTTAATTTCATGGCGGCGTCATCCGCCTTGGCCTTTGCAATACCGGTTCCCAATGCCGCACCACCAGCCACAGCCCCAACCGCAGAAACTGCACTTCCAATCCCCGCCATGACACGCAAATCTGATAATTCCGCCCCCAATCCACCGCATGTGGCGCGAACATTTTCAATCGCAGCATTTAATTTATCTGATGCAGATTCCACGGGTGTGGTTTCTTCTGCGATGGGTTGTGCCACATCAGGTTCTTCGATAACAATCTGTTCGTTGGGTGTTTTTTCGACAACCTGCATTTGTTCGATTTCAACAACACTATTTTGTGCGGTAAGACCTGTTCCATAAAGATGTCGACTCCCAAACGTATTACCACGCATCGTACGCGCATTTGCCACCCCCATGGCATGCGCGGCCCCAACAAACAACGACAGCAATACAACCAATGATGTACGCATCTAGCCCCCCTTTTTTTCCTTCTTTTTTCCTTTCAAATAATAAAAATACCGCAATGCAAATCAAAGCGGTCAGTAGGTTGAGAACAATCATAGAAATTGTGCTGCTTATTCAAAATATTCGCATGCCCTCCTGACCATTTGGCCAGGATTTTTTTTCGTCCGACAAAAAACAAAGATATCCATTGTCTTATTTGGACGTCTATGAAAGGGTTCTCACACCCCTGTCGCAAAGAATTAATTGCAACGTGTTAATTATACCACACATCCAACCAAAATAAAACTTATTTTCGTTTCCAGGCAAAATCAATTATCGCAAA
>JAFYXQ010000007.1 GCA_017546085.1 Alphaproteobacteria bacterium
GAGAAGACGGCAAAATATGCATTCCTGGAACCGCAGTCGTCAAAATATTGTCTGCTGCACTGACAGTACCCATTATGACCCCATACGCACTTTCGCGATGGGACGCACGAACAAACCCAAGCCCCGTCCCCGCATTACCTTGCGGATCTAAGTCTATTAACAAAACACGCTTTTTGACCGCAGCCAAAGATGCCCCAATATTTATCGCAGTTGTGGTTTTGCCCACACCGCCCTTCTGATTTGCAAACGCGATTATTCGTGTCATTTTTCCCTTTCCGTTTCTATTTTTATACGTATCAAGATAGTAAAAAACAATCGATTCGGTCAAGTATTTTACAATAATTTATATAAAATCACGTAACAACAAAACATTATAACCAATTTCACATGAAATACATCCATAAAAAACCAACTATTTTTTAACAAAAAAAACACCGGCATTTACCGGCTTTTTTTAATATTTTTATAAATTAAACAATATTTTCAACAATTTAACACGTATTTCACATGAAATCACCGGCAAAAACGCACAATTATTATAAAACCATCACCTGTCTTAGACGGAACAAGTTCGTATTCAAAAGAATACTTTTTCTTCGCTTCTTCGATTTCACCGGCAATTTCACGACCTTTTAATAAAAAAAGCCGGTATTTTTTATTTGCAACATAATCCATTATCTTGGTAAGCGAAGCAAACGCGCGTGCCGTAAACACAAAATTACCGGTTTTTGCCGGCAATTGCCGGACAAAATCTTCGACCCGACCATGATAAATTGTCAAATTATCCAACGACAATGCATCCTTGACCGCGGTTAAAAACGCAACTTTCTTCCCAATCGATTCAATACAAGTAACCCGCCAGCCCAAAATTGCCAAAACAACACCAGGGAAACCAGCACCACTGCCCAAATCAACAATAGACACATCATGCGACAAAACGTCCGCCAATTGTGCAGAATCAGCAATATGACGCGTTTCAATATCATTCAACGTACTGGGCGCAACAAGATTCATGCGACCAGACCATTCGCGCAACAATTGCGCATACTGTTCAAATTTGACTTTATTGTTCATACGCGCTATTCTATCATAACTATGAGAAAAATTGAAACTTTATTTATCGGTGTTGGTTTAATTGCGGTTATTGCTGTTGTTGGTGCGAATTTATCAAACAATAACAAATCCGTAAAAAAACAAAACATTTCTGAAATTACTGACACACGCTTTGGTAACTTCTTGGCCGCGCAACACGCGATTTATGTTAATGATTTTGATACAGCATATTCATTGTCTAATAAATTTTCAGATACAGATTTCGCAACTGTTCAAGGTACTAAATATTTAGCAGAATACCTAAGCGGCCATATGCCAACAGATGCGAACCTGATAAAAAATGAAAAAAGTATCCCGTCGCAATACATATACGATGCACACCTTGTTAAAAACGACAACTGGAAAGAATTGTACGAACGACATAAAAAAGATGAATCTCCATTAGCTGCGCCGTTTCGTATATGGTCAGGCATCGCAAATAATTACATAACAAAAACACTGCAATTTATCGATAAATTACCCACGAATGATTCTTGGAAATCATTTGTTCGGGGACAAATTTATGCAGAGCAGGGCAAAATCGACAAAGCAGCAGAAAACTTTGCCAAGGTTAGTCCTGAATTTATGAACATCAATGATTATATGTACGTTATGTCATTTTATAAACATAATAACATGGTCGAAGATGCAGAAAATTTAAAATACGAATTCACACGCAGACCTGGCGGAATGTTCATGCTGAATTATGACAACATTCCAGACTGGTCTATTTATAGCGGATATAAAAACGCATTAGCGTTTGGAATCGTACAAAATGTTTCACACACCCAAATATTGATGTATTCTGATTTGGCGATGCTGATGTTAAGATTCGCAGAAATAACAGCACCTACGTTTGCAAAAACAAATAATGTTGTAGATTATTATTTGGGACAATTCTTCTATACAAACACAGGTGACTACGAAAGATATTTTTCAAATACAACTCCACAAAGCCCATTTTATCAATTCGTTGTCTTGCGCGAGGTAGAGAAGGGTGCAGATGTAAAAAATCTTGAACGAGCATTGAAAGAATATCCGTTATTCGTACCTGCAATAAATAAATTAATCGCACACTATATACAAAATGGAAATAAACGCGCCGCATTGCGTGTTATAAACCGCGCAATTAATGATAAAAGTTTAGATGATGCGGGCAGGGCATTCTTCCTTAAAAGCAGGGCGCATATACACTTCGTTTTTGGTGATACAAAATCCGCACAAAAAGATATTCATACTGCAACAAAAGAAATAAATATTGACCCAGAAATTTTATCGTTACAAGTAAAAATTTGGGCACGCGAAAACCGCGAGATTGAAAATGCATACGATTACGCAATGACACTTGTTCGAAAAAATCCATCCGATGTTTTTGCGTGGGATACGTTAGGATATGTCGTTACAACCCGAGAAGGTATTGATGCTGCACTTGAAATGCTGCGGCGCGTGGGCGAAGTTTCAGAATCATGTTCTTCGTTATTTGAACAGTTGGGCGATTTATATACTGCAAAAGGCGATAAAAAAGCCGCAAAAGAAGCATATTTACAAGCAATAGAGTTGTCTGATGATGGATTGGTTGTTATAAAAAAAATAGAACGAAAGATAAGGAAATTAAAATGAAAGTAGGGATTATTGGCGCAGGTGCATGGGGAACCGCATTAAGTATAGTAACCGCACGCGGTGGTGCAGATGTTATTATGTGGTCCTTTGACGGTATGTACAAAGAATTTGATAATGTTGATATGCCACATAATATCAAGGTTTCTACAAATATGTCCGATATAAAAGAAACAGATTTATGGTTAATTGTTACACCGGCTGCATTTTTTCGTGAAACAATGCGCAAGGCACGTAAATATTACAACGGTCAACCAGTTATAATTTGCACCAAGGGTGCAGAATATTCAACAAATCAATTTATGTCTGCTGTATTACAATCTGAAATTCCAGAATGTCGTGATTTAGGTGTTCTTGCCGGCCCGCAATTTGCTGCAGAAGTTGCACAAGGAATTCCAACAGGATCCACATTAGCAGGAAATAACAATATTATCGTAGCAGGGCAAGAAGCATTAAATAAACTTTACATCAACCCAAGCGACGATATTATCGGTACAGAAATCTGTAGTGTTGGAAAAAATGCTGTGGCGTTAATTTGTGGGTACAACGTTGGGGCAGGCAAGGGTGAAAATGAACGCGCCATGATGTTTACACGCGCCTGGAACGAGGTTTTAAACATAGGGCTTGCCGCGGGTGCAAAAATGCGCACATTCCTTGATTTATGTGGAATAGGGGACTTGTTCTTGACTGCAACAAGTGAAACTAGCAGAAATTTCTCCGCTGGGGTCGCAATTGCGCGCGGAGATACGCCATCAGGAACTGTCGAGGGTATCTTTGCACTATGTGGCCTAATTGCGCATGCAAAAAATTTAGGAATCAATACACCTGTATTGATTGAAATGAAAGAAAAAATAAATATCTAAAAAAGTCCCCAAAATCGGGGATTTTTTTTAATATAAAAAAATATATAAAATATTACTTGCACCGATTCGTAAAAATATTCTATACTGTGAATATCTGATAGAGAATATATTGGATTTGGTGGGAAAAAGAGTAATGTTAAAAATAAGATTTATCTTTGTTATTTCTTTATTTTTTGCTTTAACTTCTGCTGTATCGTATGCAGAAGAAACATCCGGTGTTTCGGCTGTATCCGGTATCGCAAGTACAAACTTTGTAGAAACACAGGTTGAAACACGTCTCGAAAAACCATCAAACGCCGGTGTTGTTATAAAAACAGAAAACGGTGTCGAAGCAAGACAGGTTCAACGCGAAGATACAACTGGCATCGTTGGATATATCCCAGCAGGTTCACAAGATTCAACAACAACCGCAAGAATATGGGTTGAATAAAATTATATATTTTATAAAAAATACCGGCAAATGCCGGTATTTTTTTATTTATGCTTTTTATTCTTTCTTCAAAAATTCTTCCAGCCATTTATTATCAAAGTTTAATTGTTTTACATCTTTGTTCTTTAATAATTTTTGCTGTAATGGAATTGTTGTTTTTACACCTTCGATAACAAATTCATCCAACGCACGCGCAGCACGCATTATACATGCAGGCCTATTTTGTGCATGAACAATCAATTTTGCAATCATAGAATCATATGTTGGTGGAATTGTATAGCCAGTATAAACCGCACTGTCCACACGAACACCAAGACCGCCTGATGGTGCATACATTGTTATCTTCCCAGGATTTGGAACAAATGTTTCTGAATCTTCGGCATTAATACGAAATTCAATCGCATGACCATTTGCAATTACGTTTGATTGGTTATAACCCAATTTTTCACCGGCTGCAATTCTAATTTGTTCACGAACCAAATCAACACCGTAAACCATTTCTGTTACAGGATGTTCAACCTGTAATCTGGTATTCATTTCAAGAAAATAAAACTTGCCATCTTCGAACATAAATTCGAATGTGCCTACATTGGTATAACCCATTTTTTTTGCTGCAGACTTGCAAATTTCTATCATATCTTCACGCTGTTTAGATGTCAAAACAGCTGCAGGACATTCTTCCATAACCTTTTGATTACGACGCTGCAAAGAACAATCACGTTCACCAAATATCACAACATTGCCATGCTTGTCGCCAAGCACTTGAAATTCAATATGACGTGGGTGCAACAATAATTTTTCCATATAAAGCGTATCGTCGCCAAATGCAGATAATGCCTCATTCTTAGTTAGCTGAAATGCCTCTGCCATTTCTGATGCATTCATCACAGGACGCATACCACGACCGCCACCGCCGGCTGATGCCTTTAACATAACGGGATATCCTATTTTTTCCGCCGTTTCCAGCGCAGCATCCAATGTTTCAACCGCGCCATCGGACCCAGGTACAACAGGCAGACCGCATTCAATAGCTGTCTTCTTGGCATTAACCTTGTCCCCCATTTTGGTTATCATTTCAGGTGATGGGCCAATCCATATCATACCATGCAATTCAACCTTGTGTGCAAAATCTGCACGTTCAGATAAAAAACCGTAACCAGGGTGAATAGCATCCGCATTTGTTAATAATGCCGCTGTTAAAATTGCAGATTCATTTAAATAAGAATCCTTGGGCGCAGCAGGGCCAATACATACTGATTCGTCAGCCAATTGAACATGCATTGCATCGCGATCAGCAGTTGAATAAATTGCAACCGTACGAATACCCATATCACGGCATGCACGTATTATTCGTAATGCAATTTCACCACGATTGGCAATTAATACTTTCTTAATCTGGGACATTTTTATTCGATAATTATTAATGGTTCATCAAATTCAACCGCCGCACCATCAGATACCAAGATTTCTTTTACAATACCGTCTTTGTCTGATTTTATTGGATTGAATGTTTTCATAGCCTCAACCAAAGCGACTGTATCGCCAGCCTTGACTGATTTGCCAACCGTAACAAATGCATCTGCGCCTGGTTCTGGGGCTAAATAAACAACACCAACCATTGGTGATTTTAATGCATGACCACAAATTTGTGCAGATTCTGATTTTTTACAAACCGTAGTTGTATCCGCAACCGCAGTACCTGCGGCGACCGCAACCGCCTGCTGTTTTGATAAATGAATATGTTTACGATATACGCCAAACAAAAACTGACGTTCGAGTTCAAGTTCTGTAATCCCCATTTCATCCATGATTTTTGACATAGATTCAACGGTTGCACGAAAAGACATTTTTTATCCTTTATCTATAATTAACTGTCTTACAATTGTTGAAATTGTACCATATTTATAACCATTGTCAAGGAACTGGGTCGTACCCAACCCCACCCCCAGGCCGACATCTGCCGATACGTTTTATCCCCAAAATCATACCACGAAACACACCATAACGCGCAATTGCTTGACGGGTGTATTCACTGCAACTGGGGGTAAACCGACATGCCGCACGACCACCTGTAAACGGTGATATTGCACACTGATAAATACGGATCAGCGCAATTGATATTTTTTGTGATAACGATTGATTATTTGTCATTAATTTCCTGCCTGCGCATATAGTGCAAAGCCTTCTTCATTGCATCGCGACCAGATTGTCTGTCTGCATCCAAAATTGCACGACGAGCAATAAAAACATAATCCCATTCAGGACGCAACATCCCCTCGCAATGAAAAATCCAATCACGCAATAAACGCTTTGCACGATTTCTGTCCACTGCATGTTTAAATGTACGTTTGGTTACAATGATACCATAACGTGCATCGCCTGGAATTTTAGCCCGTTTTGCACGCGCCAAAAAGAACGGGGATTTTCCCGTTGGGTCATTATCCCCCATCGCAAAATCAAGATGTTTTTTTATAGTATCTCGTTTCATAGCGCGACCATAATACCATATTATTAAATAAATCAAATAAATTTATTAGGGTACCTTGATTTTTCGAATATCGTGATTTATAGTTCAAAAAACGTTAATTTATGGGGTAAACAAATGTATAACTGGTTGATGAAATTTTTTTCAGCAGATATGGCAATTGATTTAGGGACTGCAAATACCCTGATTTATGTCAAGGGACGCGGTATTGTTTTAAACGAACCATCTGTGGTTGCGGTGGCTGAAAATCGCCTGATGGGACGCAAGGAAATACTAGCCGTTGGGACAGAGGCAAAACAGATGTTTGGTCGAACACCTGGGACCATTTCTGCGGTACGCCCATTACGTGATGGCGTTATCGCAGACTTTGAAGTCGCAGAAGAAATGATTAAATATTTTATTCGCAAGGTTCATCATCGCAGTCCATTGGCTGCACCGCTGATTATTATTTGTGTGCCATCATGTGCAACACAGGTGGAACGACGCGCAATTCAAGAGGCAGCAGATGCAGCCGGTGCGCGTAAGGTTTATATTGTCGAAGAATCAACCGCAGCGGCAATTGGGGCAGGTCTGCCGGTGGAAAAGCCAGTTGGATCAATGGTACTCGATATTGGTGGCGGCACGACCGAGGTTGCAGTTATGTCATTGGGTGGTATCGTTTATTCAAATGCTGTACGTACTGCTGGCGATCAAATGGACGTTGATATTATTGATTTTGTGCGAAAAAATAAAAATCTGTTGATCGGTGAAAATACAGCAGAAGAAATTAAGAAGCGTATTGGTACCGCCATTATGCCAAAAGATAAGGCAAATGAATTGACAATGAAAATCAAAGGACGCGATTTGCTGTCTGGAACACCACGTGAAACAGTTATCACAGAATCACAAATTGCCAAGGCACTGGAACAGACGGTTGTAAAAATTGTTGATACAGTTCGTCAGGCACTGGAATTAACACCACCTGAATTATCTGCTGACATTGCTGATTTGGGTATCGCGATGACTGGTGGCGGTTCATTGTTGCGTGGGTTAGATGCTGCAATTCGCGCTGCAACAGGATTGCCTGCGTTCTTGGTTGATAATCCATTGGCATGTGTTGCATGTGGCAGTGGAAAAATGTTATCTAATCTGGACAAGAACAAGCACGTTCTGCAAACTATGTATTAATACTAAAAAAACCGGCAAACGCCGGTTTTTTTTTAATCAGGAAAGAAAACTTTTATTTAGGGAATATTTGAAAAAGTTCTTTTATTATTGTATAATATACATTGAATCCAATGAAAATTGGTTTCGGGGCCGTAGAAAAGCCTTTATCAAGTCGGTGCGAAAGCATCGTTATCGGATGTATTTTGGTGCGATTCGCACCGTTTTTGCCCTGTCCTATGGCCGGGGTGCAACATGTTATATATTGAAGACTTGTTGGGTCATTACTTGATATGATTTTTCTAACACCCCGACCGCTTTGATTTTCATTGCGGTTTTTGTTTTGAAACAAAGGGGGATAACATGGGAAAGTTTATTTTTACAATTTTATTTTGCATAATACCAATACTTGCAAACGCGACTGATATGTGCGCACGTGATAATGTTATGGTTCTGGCATTTGACCCAATACTAAATGGCAGTTATTACGTAAACAATTCTACTGAATGGGCATGGGGATTAAAATTTTCATACGGAAACATATTAGGGGAAGCAACATGTCTATCCGCGACGGAGGGGCTTGGTCAAAAAGCAGTTGGTAAATATTACGGCGCAGGCGAATATTCATCAACATTTATTACTGCAGATTCTGGATTAAGCGGTGTGGACGCAGATGGCGCTGACCGTAAATATTGTTGGTGTAAAATGACACATCCCGCCGTGTCGCATTGGGTATTCTATAAAGAATATACAAAAGATACTTGTAAATCCACCTGTACATCAGGTTGTGCTTTTAATATACCTGCTTTGCAAAATTTACGAGAAAGCTTATTCGAATCCATTGGTTTGTGATGTAAGCACAACAATTATTATTTGCAATTGGATTTTTCTTTGATATAATGCTGTTCGCTTGGGTGGTTAGCTCAGTTGGTTAGAGCGTTACGTTGACATCGTAAAGGTCGTTGGTTCGAGTCCAATACCACCCACCACTTTAAATTACAGGGCACAAAAATAATTATGATGC
>JAFYXQ010000058.1 GCA_017546085.1 Alphaproteobacteria bacterium
AAAAAGAAGAAGGGGAGGATATATTTTTATGAAACATCAAATTATGTTTTCACTTATATGTTTGAGCACATTATTCTTAAACAATGTTTTTGCTGCAACGACGTGTAATCCTCTCAAACATTTTGATTGGGGCTATCAGTGCACATCAGCAGCAGATTCTGATAAGAAGATTACTTTTTCTGAAACCGCCCATGATGATAGTGATGACGCGTGCAAAAATGCAAATCCGAACCCACTTAATTTAAGTGTTTGTTGTTCTGGTTATTACTGTTATAACTCCGAACACTCAAGTCCTGGCATAGAAAAAGGCTGTTTTTCCGTAAAAGAAAACGAATATTGTTATACTGCTTATTTTAACTATAAATATGGTGAAAATTCGTATAGACATCCAACCCTGCAAGACGATCTATCATTCGGGGTTGGCGCGCTTAGCGAATATGATTATACTGACAGAAAATTCACACAAACGCTTAGTGTTAACGAAATATACAACACAGATCATTATGATGTAGAAACCAATTTCGATGGGGCCATGAATTTTCCGATTGGTAATGCCTCTCATTATGCTACTTATAACCCTGTTTACAAAACAAAAAAAATTGCGTTGATTTTTTCGGATTTTATGGCTAGTTCTTCTAAGAACTCTATAAAGGCCCAATGTAAAAATGCCAAGTCAAAATGCTATATGGAAATTTGTGATTTTGGGGATCTTGACGATTGTGTTGCACCAACAATTGCAAATGTTGTTGGTAATCAGGGTATAGTTGAAGTCAATGGTGTAACATATAAAACAAAAGATGGCAAAACACTTTTTGCAACGAAATTTGTTACATCACCGGAAACAGAAAAAAATACTGGTGAACGATATGAAATAACCGCCGGGGAACCAATTCCACCGGAAACACTAAAAGCAATAATGGATGGTATTGTAGAGAAATATAACAAAATAGATATAACAACCTACAGATTAACTGATTTTACAATTTATTGGGAGGAATGTCCGGCAAATCATTATTGTAACGAAAACGGACAACAACAATGTCCGTATGGTATGAAGAGCGAAGCCGGTTCTGATGATATAACAGATTGTTATATTGATAAAGATACACAACTGTGTGATAGCGCAGGTTGTTTTCCCTTAGAAGAAGGTACAAAAGCGTACTATGCCGAAGAGCAAAAATAATTTGTTTTATTTATTTTTGGCGTTGTTCAAACGTAACTGACCACACGCAGACCCAATGTCTGTGCCGCGTTCACGGCGAATGCGTGTGTGAATTCCGTTTTTAATCAAAATATCCTGAAACCGATGTACCGCATTACCTGATAATGATGCAAAATCACGTTCATCAACCGCGTTCCATGGAATCAGATTTACCATGCAATTTTTGCCATGTAACAATTCCGATAATTTTTCCGCATGTTCTGGGGTCGCGTTATATAAAACCGTTTCGCCGTTTTCATTGCGTTTGCCTAATAAGATATATTCTATCATTAACTGACGATTGTGATTGTCCGTAAAACGCCACGCAGCATCCAAAACATCACTTAATTTATATCGATTATTTATCGGCATTATTTGTGAACGCAATTCATCAGTTGGTGCATGTAATGATATCGCCAAGTTTATCGGACGATTCCATTCAATTAGCCTGTCTATGCCGTCAACAATTCCGCATGTCGATAATGTTATACGACGCCATCCAATCCCCATTTCGCGATTTGCGCGTTCAATAAAACCAATAACGTTTTCCGTATTCTGTAACGGTTCACCCGTCCCCATAATCACAATATGTGATACGTCGCCATTGTTTGCATCCCCATTTGGACGAATTGGTTTGTCAGATATTCTGTCCGAACGTAATTCCCACTGGGCTATCAAAATTTGCGAATAAATTTCATTCGGTGTTAAATTACGCTTTAAGCCCAATAGGGTACTCGCACAGAAACGACACCCCATCGCACACCCTGCCTGGGAACTGACACAGACACTGTTGCCATATGTCGTCCGCATTAATACGCATTCAATTTGTTCACCGTCATGTAATTCCAACAAAAACTTGGTTGTTTCACCGTCTGATGATTCTAATTTTTTTACAATTTTTACAGGCAACGTTTGCGCGATACAATCCAATTCTGTGCGCAATGATTCCGGAATATTTTTCATAGATGCAAAATCAGGCGCACCACGATTTAGCCATTCGCGCAATTGTTTTGCACGAAATTTTGGCTGACCCATGTCAATAATGAATTTTTCAAGTTCGGGGTCTGAAAAATTAAATAGTATCGGTTTCATAGTTTATATCTGCTGTCGTTTATTACAATTACTGCCTTGCGACGAAGTTGTTTTAACTGCTGATCTGCCATAAACATCGCCTGTTTGAACATTGTGTTTTGTTTAATTATATCGTCCAGATTTTTATATTCATCTGTTTTACGTGAACTGCATACCAACAAAACAATCCCATCAGCCCCAGGCGACCATGTTAATTCAGGTAACGATGTAATTTGTGCACGGATGTCTTCGGATAATTCGTACTGCATGGCCGTAAATTTTTGCGGTACACCGCCAAAGTATTCTGCCATTTTCATTGCACCTTCGCATGATTCAGGTTTGGTTAATTTCCCCACAATATCCGTCGGAACATCCGTCAGACGAATAATGGTCATTTCAATTGGCAAACCATGTTCACGCGCCAAATTCTGTTTTTCTGCATTAATGTCTTCCTGTGTTGCATCAACTGTTGGCAAAATTGTGCGCGCAATGATTATCTGCCATGCGATTTCTGCACGCATTGCTGTACGTGCCATTTCATGTTCTGATGCAGATAAATCCGTTAATCCCATTTTTTTTAATTCATCATCAACTGTTTTATCATCAGGATTAACATTGAAATTTGCCGCATACGCCAATTTTATTTGGTCATCAATAATATTCTGTAATGCAACACGACGATTGTCTGTTGCTGATTTACCCTGCTTTGCCATTAGTGTGGTACGTGTTGTAACGTCTGTATCTGTAATTGGGGTTCCATTAACTGTTGCAATCACAGATGCGCCAAACGCAGGTACAGTTGCGAATAATGATAAAAACAGTAAAACTTTCTTCATATGTTTTCTCTTTCCTTCGTTTTATATATTAATAGTGTTGACCTTCGATTGCCATACCTATTTTAAATTGAAATGTTGTGGCGCCAACATAGTCTTGCTTAATCGCGTTATCACGACGATATTCAATCGACATATAATAACAAGGATGCGAATAAAATAGACCACCACTATGGCGCTGAAATTCGCCGTATTCCATATTGTAAATCCCGTTCCATGCAATCGACCAACGATTTGTTAGACGAAGCCCTGCGCCAATTACAGCCTCGTTAATATTGGTGTTTTCCAAGAAATTATAACTTAGATGTTGCGACCAAATATGGCCAACATTAAAATAATTTCCATTGCGACCAATTTGCGCACTCGTTTCCATATGACGCAGCGCAAAATCAGACTGATTTAATCTAAAACGTGATGAAACATTTAGCCATTTCATATTATTATAACCAATGCGTCCCACATAATCGGATAAACCATCATGAAAACCGCTATTTAAATCAATTGATGGACGGTCTGTAAAATCATATGATTGACCCAGAAAAACTTCCACTGTATGCCCTTCGTTATTAAACGCAGACCAACGTACCCCATAATCAGCATATGTGCCATTTTCCCATAAATCATAACCAGAAAAACGGTTATCAGAAAACAATGCAGAATCTGTTAAAATCGTACCCGCTGAATCATTGTTTAACGCAAAGGCTTCGTCATCAAGGTTCGGCATCACCGTTATACGGGCGCGTGGTTCAATAATCTGTGTCCAATTAGATGTCGGTTTAAATAATGGCAACCCCCATTCCAGATATCCACTGGGCAGAAATCTATTCTTGAAACCAGAAAAATCCTGACCGTCTAACATTGGTGTGTTATTAAAGTGATACACATCATATCGTGCAGACATACTTGCCGTCAGGCGGTTACCACCCCACAGTGTCCATGGCGATGTTATGCGCGCATCACCAATTAAACGCTGCGATGATGTGCCGCCACCGGAAATACCCAATACATCTGCACCAAATGTTGCGTAGGTTTCTTCAAACCATGGACGCGTCTGATGAACAGCGCGTATATTTGGTAAAATATTTCCATTCGGCGCAGAATGAACACCATAACTTTCACGCAATTCCTGAAAAACATGCGCATCTGCAACGACATAACTGCTTTGCCCGAATAATTCCAATTTCGCACCTGAATCAAGATAAGGCTGGTCTTCGTAAAATCCATATTTCTGTAAATATGTTTTATCAGACGTACGTTCCAAAAATATTGTCGCGCGTGCATATTCGCCCAATTCAATCACATCATCATTAAATATATGCCAACGATTTTCACCAGCCTTGTTGCGCGTAAAAGAACCCTGAGTTCTATATTCTGAATGCGGCAGATTTAATCGATGCTGCAATTGAAACAACGGATTTTCCTGTGTCAAATAAGACAGCGTAAATGTCAAATCATGCGTTTCAGATATAGATACATAAAATGGCAAATTAATTTGTGTTCCCATTTTATTGGTCGATTCAAAATCAGGCATTAAAAAACCTGTCTTGTATTTTACACCCGGATCAGGCATTTCAAGATACGGCCACCAAAACACCGGTATATCATATGTTTTAAGTATTGGACTATAAAATTTTAACATACGCGTATCCATATTATGGACGATTTTTGGGGCATAAATTTTCCACGCATCACCATATGCATCACAATTATCACAGGCCGTAAACATCGCACGACGTGCAATCGTTAAATCCCCTTCGCGTGTTATATTGTCTGATTCAACGTAAATATGATTTCCCAACCATATCTGAATTTCATCGCCAGATAGTTCTGTACCCTTTTGCGTGATATAAGAATCAACCAGTGTCATACGCTGACCTGATGCGTTTACAATTTCCGTATCACCTGTGGTTTTTATCGTTTCTGATTTTAAATCATATTCGATTTTGTCCGCAGTTATGGTTCGTGGTTCTTCAATATCCACAGCCATCGCAAAAACCTGCGTTGATACAAACAAACCAATCAAAAACAAATATAAATTCTTCATTTCTTGGACAATACCATAAATAATATTATTAGCAATAAAATCAAACCAAACCCGAGTAACAAGAATTCTGTCATACTGCCGATAATATTAGACACAGACATATAAATCGCCATAACTGTTGCCATTGATGCAACTGCCACCATCGGGGCAAAGGATGCACGACGACGCAACAATGACGAACGCAACAAGATGGTTACACATAACAATGCCAATATAAGATTCATTATCGGACTAAAGAAACGGTTACACAATTCTGTTAATATCATTTTATGTTGTTTTTTTGTTTCTGCATCAAACGCAACCTGTAATAACGAAGATGTCGGAATACGACGAACACGGAACGAACTATTACCATCCTTGTCAACGACATTCAAATCCATATCAAACGTTTCAAACGTTCCTGTTACAGTATGATTTCCCATCGATTGCAATGCGCCATTTGTCATAACCAATGACAATCCACGCACCGTAGAAACCAATTTGCCGCGTTCTGCAAAAATAGTACTTGGGGAATTTTCATCGCGCATATCAGACAACATAACCTGACTTAAATCATGTCCAGAAACCTTGTCCACATAAACAACCAAACCATCTGAAATTTCTGTAAACGCACTTTCCTGCAGTTTCATATGCGCCATACCATACTGTAAATTCCACTGCGTATCATAAAACAACGCCTGAGACCGGGGAACAATCCATATATTCAAGACCAAATTCAACAACATCAATACCGTCCCCAAAATTATCGCAGGACGTGCAATCTGATAGGGCGACAAACCTGATGCCGCCATAACCGTAACCTCATTATCCGCAATCAGTTTATTATAAATGAATATAACTGCGATAAAACAAACAAACGGTACAATAATCGATGCAATAAATGGAATCATCAACGCGGTTAAACCTAAAAAGCTACCCAAGTCAATTCCGTATTTCAACAAAAATTTCATCATTGACATAATCTGCATCATCCAGGCAAGACCCGTCAAAATCACCATCAGCATTATAAATATCGCAATCAATTGCCTTAAAAAATAACGATTTAGTATTTTCATAACACGCAGTATAGAAGATAATTTTACTGTTTTCAAGATAGGATTAAATCAATCTGCAAAACACAAATACAAAAATATTATTTTTTAACAAAAAAAACATAACTTCATTTGAGTTTTTTTAATAACTCAAAAAAAAATTTCCTATTTTACGAAACACAAATTTGAAAAAATCCCTAAAACCCGCTATTTTTAGTTGACAAAAAAAAAAAAGAGCCTATAAAATTGCAAAAAACACTTTTTTTCTATTGTAGAAACATGAAAAAAATGATATAATGTCAACAATCTAAGGAAAGAGAAACACATGAAACGTTTTACAGCACTACTTGCTAGTTTATTGGTTTTACCCG
The DNA here is from genome assembly GCA_017546085.1 of Alphaproteobacteria bacterium. Classification (GTDB taxonomy): domain Bacteria; phylum Pseudomonadota; class Alphaproteobacteria; order Rs-D84; family Rs-D84; genus Enterousia. The sequence goes on from JAFYXQ010000058.1 coordinate 6,552, forward strand.
CTTTTGCTGAGGTTGCGCCGGTCTATTATGACGAAGCAATTGAATATTCGGATGAAGAAATCATTGTCGAAGATGATGCCGCCACCGAAGAAAAAACCGAGAAAGAGGTTCAAAAACCTGTTATCGTTCAGCAATCCGCGGTAAGTCCACGTGGTGCATCAGGACGCACAACCGCATCGCGTGCGGTGCCGGCGGTAAACACCGCGAATACACGCAGTGCTGGTGCACGTGTTGTGGCGTCTTCACGTAACGCAACGAATTCTGGCGCAAATGTTCGTGCACGTACCGCGACGGCTGGTATTGTTTCCCGTTCTGCAACAAATTCAACGGCCACACGTCCAACACGTGCAACAACATCTGATACCAAGGCGGCGGTTACAACACGCAATGCAAATACGTCCAAGGGATTAACTGCGCGCGTTGGTGTACGTGCAACAGCCGGCGCAAACGCCGTACCATTAACACAGACAGATACCGTAAACACACCATTGTACACCGGACGTGTTACGACACGTGCTGCGGGCGCAATGCGTGCACGTATGCCGTCATCCGTTTCTATATCAGCCACATCTGCAATTTCATCAGCAGAAGCTATGGCCGACACAGTTACATCTATGGATGAATTGTCCCAGATGACCGATTATTGCAAGGCGCAGTATATGTCATGTATGGATAATTTCTGTAATGTTTTGGACGAAAATCAGGGTCGATGCAGCTGCTCGAAAAACCTGAAAAATTACGCAAAAACAGAAGAAGCACTCGAAGATGCTACTGAACGCGTTCAGGAAATTATGCAAAAAATTCAATATATCGGGCTTAGCGCTGAACAAATCGAAACTATCTTCTCGCAGACAGAGGCGGAAATGGCACTGCAGGGCAGAAAAGATACCACAGAAATTCAACGCGATTTGGAACGTACAAAAAATATGCTCGTTGATATTAAAACGGGCACCGCATCTTCAACAACCGTTGACACAGGCGTTAATTTCGGTCTTGATGGGTTATTGGATTTCAACAATATGTCATCTGGCCTATTGGATTTCACATCTCTGTTGGGAACAAATAATCTTAGTTCTGCAAACACATCATCAATCAGCAATCAACGTGGCGAACAATTATATAAAACCGCCGCTGCACGTTGTAAAACAGCCGTTTTGACCGATTGTCAGAACCATGGTGTTGATATTTCTGTTATCACAAATTCATACGATATGGAAATTGACAAGGCATGTATTGCATACGAACAAAATCTGGTTGCGGCAAACAATCAGATGAAGACAGATGCAACAAACCTGTCATCGTTCTTGCAACGTGCACGTTTGGCTTTGTCTATGCAGAAAAATGCATATGATTTACGCGAATGCGTAACCGCGCTTGATTCATGTATGCAGGGTGATTTTGTATGTGGTTCTGATTATGAATCATGTTTGGACCCAACCGGTAAATATATTGTAAATGGTGAAATCGTTGTTGGTTCCACACCGGGGACCGCAGATACTGCAACTACCGGATTGTACGCCATATGGAATTCGACTGGTAGCAGCTCCTCTGTCAATCCATGGACAAATAATCATACATTATCAGGATACATCGAAGAAACCATTGCGAATAATATTAACGATATCAGCAACACATCGAAATCCCAAAGAACAATGACCACATATCTGATGAACAAGATTGGATATC
>JAFYXQ010000059.1 GCA_017546085.1 Alphaproteobacteria bacterium
TGGCGCCACGGGTTGCTTTATTATCAATATTCAAACCACACATACAACGATTAATAACTGGGAAAAAATAAAAATCCAGAATTATAACCTGTTCAGATTTTGTTCCTGTTGGTGAAAAAATTAAAGGTAGGTTTTCTACACCGGCGAACATTTTATAGTCTGCACTGAATGATAGCGAACATCCCTTGATGTATGGGGTCTGTTCAGATATTTTTTCAATCAATTGAACGGCTTTTTTATGTGATATTTCAGGACATAGTTCCATATGTTTAACTTTTTGCAAGAGACTATATGGTAATTTAACCAAAACCTTTACTTTTTTATCTGACATTTTATGACCTCTTATAGGTATTTTTGGTATTGTATCACGGTTTTGTTCAGAAGCAATATATTATTAATATGTTTGCGATTGATAATTTTTATGTCTATAATGCAACATAACTTAACAAAAGGTAATATATGGCATCAATTTTTGTTTTTCCTGGTCAGGGGGCGCAAGCAGTTGGAATGGGACGCGATTTATATGAATCAAATGCGGCTGCCCGTGCAGTCTTTGACGAGGTTGACGCGGCACTTGGTGAAAAGTTGTCCGATGTTATATTTAACGGCCCAATGGAAGAATTGACTCTAACCGCAAATGTTCAGCCCGCAATTATGGCGACATCGATTGCGATGTTGCGTGCCAGTGGTGCAAAAAATCCTGAATTTGTTGCCGGACATTCTTTGGGTGAATATACCGCATTATGTGCAGCAGGTGCATTATCTGTTGGCGATACAGCAAAATTACTACGCGTACGTGGAAATGCAATGCAGAATGCTGTTCCTGTGGGGCAAGGATTAACCGCCGTTATTTTGGGATTGGATATTGAAACAGTTCGTGAAATTTGCGCAAAAACAGATTGTGATGTCGCAAATGATAACTGCACAGGTCAGGTTGTTATTTCCGGTGCGCGCGAAATTGTTGAACAAACAATGGCAATGGCCAAAGATGCGGGTGCAAAACGCGCAATGCCGTTGGCTTTATCTGTGCCTGTTCATTGCAGAATTCAGGAACCTGCTGCGGAACAAATGCGTGCAGCATTAGAAACAGTAAAAATGATTACACCATCTGTTCCGTTAATTTCAAATAAAACATGTGCACCGATGACGGATGTAGATGAAATCAAAGATGCGCTTGTTTATCAAATTACACATGGGGTACGGTGGCGCGAAAGTGTAATCGCAATGGCAGATATGGGTATAACAGAACAAATAGAGATTGGGCCTGGAAATGTTTTGACAGGACTATGTTCACGTATAACAGATAAAATAACAGCAAAAAAATTGGAGAATTAAGATGTTTGATTTAACAGGCAGGGTTGCATTAATCACAGGCGCAACAGGTGGTATCGGGGGCGCAATCGCAAGAAAAATGAAGGAAGCAGGCGCAACAGTTGTTGTTTCTGGACGTAATGTTGCAAAAATGAATGCTGAATTTGATGATTCTTATATAAAAATACCTTGCGATTTATCGACCGATGGTGGGGCCGTTGAATTAATTATGGATACAATCGAAAAGGCTGGAAAAATCGATATTCTTGTCAATAACGCAGGTATCACCAAAGATACATTGTTAATGCGCATGACTGATGAACAATTCGATGATGTTATTAATACCAATCTGCGTTCAACGTTCAAATTATGTCGCGCTGCTATTATGCCGATGATGAAAAATCGCTTTGGACGTATTATCAATATGTCGTCTATTATCGGTGCAATCGGTGGGGCTGGTCAGGCAAACTATGCGGCAAGTAAAGGCGCAATTATCGCAATGACAAAATCAATCGCAGCCGAGGTTGCATCACGCGGTATCACTGCCAATGCAATCGCACCGGGATTTATAAAAACACCAATGACAGATGTTTTATCTGATGATTTGAAAAAAAATTATTTATCACAGATTCCTGCTGGTCGATTTGGCGAACCAGAAGATATTGCAAACGCATGTGTATTCCTGGCTTCGGACGAAGCATCATACATTAATGGTCAAACATTGCATATAAATGGTGGTATGGGAAGATTTTAATGAATATTTATGACGTAATCGTTATTGGTGGTGGACACGCCGGTGTTGAAGCAGCAGCAGCTTCTGCACGTCGTGGTGCAAAAACGCTGTTGATGACACAGGCAGAATCCGATTTGGGGGCATTATCTTGTAACCCAAGTATTGGTGGGCCGGGAAAATCACAGATGGTTGCTGAAATTACTGCGATGGGTGGTGTTATGGGTCGTGCCGCAGACAGGGGCGGTATTCACTGGCGCACACTGAATGCAACACATGGTGCTGCAACTCAGGCATTACGCGCACAAATTGACCGTGATATGTATCACAACGCAATCGTTGATATTTTGTCCGAATATAAAAATTTAGCAATCGCAATTGAACCTGTTACTAAATTTGATATAGAAAATAAAATTATCAATAATAAATATCAATTTAACGCCGTTGTTTTAACGACAGGGACATTCTTGAACGGTGTGGTTACACGTGGTACAGAAAAAATCCCATCAGGACGATTACAGGACGATGGACAATATCAGGCACCTGATAAAAATATATCTGATGTTTTGCGTGAATCAGGATTTAAAATTATGCGCCTGAAAACGGGAACGCCTGCACGTATAAAAAAATCTTCGATTGATTTTTCTATTTGTGAAATTCAAAATGGTGATACCCCACATGACTGGTTCGCAGATGGGGATGAAAATAATAATTATGATGCGGTGTGTTATATAACACATACAACACAAGAAACACATGATATTATTCGCGAAAATATAAAAAATGCCCCGATGTATAATGGTGATATTCAGGGAACAGGCCCACGATATTGCCCAAGTTTAGAAGACAAGGTTATGCGTTTTCCGGAACACACATCACACCATGTCTTTCTTGAACCCGAAGGGTATAATAGCGATGTTATTTATCCAAATGGGATTTCAACCAGTTTTGGCAGTGATGTTCAAGATTTGTGGATTCGTTCTATTCCGGCACTTGAAAATGCTGAAATTATTCGTTATGGATACGCAATAGAATATGATGCAATTGATGCGCGCGCACTGAATGACAAACTACAATCCAAAGATATTCCGTACATGTTCTTTGCGGGACAAATTAATGGTACATCTGGATACGAAGAAGCAGCCGCCCAAGGATTGGTGGCCGGTGCAAATGCCGCGGCATTTGTATTAAATAAAGAACCACTGATTTTAGACAGGACAAATTCTATGATTGGGGTTTTAATTGATGATATTACAACATTGGGGGTTGATGAACCATATCGTATGTTTACATCACGCGCAGAATATAGATTAAAATTGCGTGCGGATAATGCAATTGCGCGACTTGGTAAAATGGCTGTTGAATTGGGGCTTGCAACCCAAGAATGGTTTAATAGAATATACAATTCTAAACGTGAAATTATCGAACAAAATGATAAATTCTATGCCGGATATATTGCGCGAAATGAACGCGAAATCGCAGCGTATAAACGGGACGCTGAATTAAAAATACCAACAAATTTTAAATATAATGGTTTGGCCGGATTAACCAATGAATTAATCGAGAAGTTAAATGCAACAAGACCGGAAAACATTGCTGATTTATCCCGTATTCAGGGGATGACACCAGCAGGTATTATGGTTGTTCTAAGAAAAATAAAAAATGGCTAGATGTAAAAATACCGGCTTTTTTAATAAAAATGTTCAAAA
>JAFYXQ010000060.1 GCA_017546085.1 Alphaproteobacteria bacterium
CGCATGCCTACGTATAAGACGCATCAGTTCTGTACGCCCATTATATATATATTTGTTTTCATATTCAGAATTGGCAAAATACTTTACGGTCAATGCATTACCCAAACTATCACTGCGCATTCCTGCATATTTGGACGATTCCTCCATTTGCTTTTCATTGTTTTTGGTAAGCTTTTTCTGAACGAACCATTCCCAAACTAATTTTATTACCGCATAAGTCAACAGAGCAACAACAAACCACACATTCATTGTAAACATAGCGCCAACAATAAATAAAAAACCCAACACTGCACCAATCAACGTCACCCAAAATTCGTTCATCAAATACTTTAATCGCATTGACACTTCCTGGGCATGAGAGCCAATTTGTCCGCTGGGGGTTTCAATAAAAAAGGATATATCATTTTCATAAACACGCTTGTATAGCAAGTAAAGCTTGTACCTGTTAAACCTTTGTTCATATTTACCATTCAACCAAGATATGAAGGAATTTAACACCGGTGTAAAAAAATACATAGTGGCCAACAGAATAAATACATTTACTATATGTTGCCAATCTGGATTGCCCGCACTTTCAAAAATCTGAATCATCCATTTTGAGGTTAATGGCCCAAAAACCATTTGCAGGACATTCCCAACAACCCCACAAATAAAAATTGTTGTAAAATAAACAGGAAACTTTTTAATAACCTGCCAATAAAAGCCACGCAATGATTTATAAGACAGCACTCTATTCATGACATACCTTCTAATTTTTATGTATTTTATCACATCTTTTATCAAAATGCTATGTGATGCGATGTGTGATGCAGGCTGATAAATCAACTGTCTGAAACCATTGGAAATCTTGGACTTTGGACCGAACCCGGCATCCCGACAAAGATCAGCCGTACCTTTCCTTAGACGTTCAGTATTTTTATTGCTTTTTTTTATTTATGTTTTAAGTTAAAGACATGATAAAAATATTGAATTTAGTACTGACTGATTTTTGGTTCGAACAAATTAAGTCCGGCATAAAAACACATGAATATCGTGTGGCAAAAGATTACTGGGTTACACGGTTTCAAAACAACAATTATACGCATGTTCAATTTCAAAAGGCATATCGAAAGAATGCTGAAAAAATGATATTTGAAATAAAGTCTATCAATTTAATTCAAAATGGTGAACATACTGATTTGGCTGTAAAGTCCCCTGTATTTGATATTGAACTTGGCAAACATATAAAATAAAAAATCCCGCAGATTGCGGGATTATGTCCAATATATGTTAGTTTATTTTATTTATTAGAATTCAACGTTCAAACGAACACCCAATTCAGCCTTAACATCTGTGCCGTTTTGTGATTTCGCATGCGATTCGTCAAATGTATATTCGCCATACACAACAACCTGTGCGGCGTCTGTCATTTGATAACCAGCAGACAGACCCAATACATATTCATCGAATCCATCTTCCATGTCGGCAACCTCTTCTAACAGGCCGTCTACAACACCTTGTTGGAACGCAGTCGCTGTCCCCGCAACCTGCGCTGCACTCATCCCAGCAACTGCTGTAGCTGCATCTGCCTGCGACATCCCCCGTGAAACCAATGCCATAACAGCGGCTGTTCCCATTGCGTCTTGGGCAACAGAACCGACACCTGACGCCAAGCCATCTACACCATTATCAGAGTGATGTTTAAATGTAAAGTTGGCACCAAACGACCATCTGTCGTTCATTTGATAGAATGCCTTTAAGCCCGCGTTAACCTCGGTTGCAGATTTTAAATCAACTGAAATTTCATCTGGGAAGCCCAATTTTGTGATTGGCAATACGCCTCCTACTTTGTATTGAGTCACATCAATTTCATTGTTATCATTGCCAAATGTGCGCAGAACTTCTGCGAATGCTGCAACGCTGAATTTATCAAACTGTTTACCAAATTGTGTTCCAACGTGGAAACCCCAGCGGCCGTTTGAATAATTATCATAATTAAAGCCATTATTTGTGTATGCACCTGACATTGCACTGATACCGCCCAACTGTGCGTCAGCATACAAGTCCCAAATATAACCATTCAAATCCAATGCGCGATATTTTAATCCCGCACGCCCCAAATGCATACCCTTGCGATCAATGTCGCCGTCGTGGGTATAGCCAAATTTACCATACAATTCCAAGTTATCTA
>JAFYXQ010000061.1 GCA_017546085.1 Alphaproteobacteria bacterium
AAAGAAATCGAAGCAACAATTCCGCATCGCGGCAACATGCGCCTAATTGATGAAATCCGTGAATACAACGAAACCAGCGCAGTTGGTATAAAATATGTACGCGATGACGAATTCTGGTGTGATGGGCACTTCCCTGGCAACCCAATTATGCCGGGTGTTTTACAGGTCGAAGCATTGGCACAAACAGCCTGCTTTGTTGCATTTAAAAACTTCAGCGACGAAGAACGCAAAGATATGCTGGGCTATTTTACAACAATGGAAAAAATTAAATTTTCACATATGGTTCGTCCTGGGGACAAATTGGAACTGCATGTGGAATTATTAATGAAAAAAATGCAATTATATAAATTCCACGGCATCGCATTTGTTGGTGGCAAAAAGGTTGCAGAATCAACTTTTACCGCCGTCCTACAAAAGGTTCAAAAGTAAAAAAATATTTTATCAAAAAACCGCCGTTTGGCGGTTTTTCTATTTTAATTCCATCATCAATCCACAGTGATCTGTTGGCTTCGATGCTAATCTTGGTCCCATATCAATTTCACAATTTTTTATCATCTGCGCAGCTGTTTTATTACACAGGAAATAATCCAAACGCAATCCCTGCTTATTACCAACAGTATCACGACCGCGATATCCATACCACGTATAATCAATTTCATCAGGATGCAACATACGCCATGCATCAACCCACCCTGCATTTAGCCACTGATTCATAATTTCACGCGCCGCAGGTGCAGAAATCGCGATACCTTCATAATTTTTAGGTTTCCAAATATCCCTATCTTCGATTGCAACATTAAAATCCCCACCGATAATAACAGGTTCTGGTGAATTAATGTACTGTGCAATATAATCTGTAAACGCACGCATCCATTCTAACTTATACGGAAACTTTGGCGACTGAACAGTATCACCATTTGGCATATATACATTAATTAATCGAACACGTCCATCAACAACACATTCAAGGAAACGTGCGTTTACATCAGAATATGTTGGCAACCCCATTGTAACATCTTCGATTGAATTCTTGGAAAAAGTCGCAACCCCATTCCAAGACTTCTGACCAAAAACCTTAATATTATATCCAAATTCATCAAAAATCATATGCGGAAAATTTGCATTTTCCACTTTTAATTCCTGAACCATAATCGTATCATATTCACCTGTACGCAGGATATCCATAAAACTTTCAACGTGCGCGCGAATAGAATTTATATTTATCGTTAAAATTTTCATATTTGCTTTCCTTGGTTTCATGAGTATAATATCCATTGTCCAATATAAAAACAACAAGGAATTTTATACTATGAACATGTATCAGTTACTCGAACGTACCGCACAAACATGGCCAGATAATTTATATTTGGTCCGCGAAGGCGTTACATACAAAGACTTCATTAACTTGGTCAAGGCACGCGCAGCATCACTGGATGCCGCCGGTGTAAAGAAAGGTGATGTTGTTGGAATCTTATCTCACAACATTCCCGAATTCCCAATTTCATTGTTTGCGATTTGGTATTTAGGTGGCACAGTATTATTACTAGATACAAACCTGACACCATTTGAATATGATAATATGGCATCAATTACAAACTGCCATATCGTATGCGCAGAAAAATCATTTGTTTATAAAACAAGCAAATTTAAATTTTATGACATAACAAAAAAAGATGGCAAAATAAATCCAGATTTAAAACCTGCAAATGTTGAATCATTGGATATTGCAACAATGTCATTCACATCAGGTTCTACCGGTGTGCCAAAAGTCGTGCCATTAACACACTTTAATATCGTTGAATGCACAAATTCATTGGAATCAATGGCAGAATGGATTAAACCTGGTGATTATTTATATGGCTTCCTACCAATGTACCACGTATTTGGTTTTGCTGTTGAAATCCTGGCCACATTACATTATGGCGCAGGCGTATTATTACAACCAACAATTAATCCAAAGGAAATTATGGCCGATTTCAAAAAGTTTAAGCCACAAGTTATCCCTGCGGTACCAAGATTATGGGAAGTGTTCCGTAATAAAATAATAGACAATATCAAGGCACAGAAAAAATTGTGGTTGGTATCATTCATATTAAAATACGGAAAAACATTGGAAAAAATCGGACTTGGCGCACTTGTGCGCAAGGTTCAAAAGCCAATCTTGGATGTATTTGGTGGTCGCGCCCGTCTATTAATCGCAGGTGGTGCAGCAACCAAGCCAGAGGTTGAAACATTCTACGAACGCCTTGGGCTGACATTTATTCAAGGTTACGGTTTAACAGAAACGGTTGGCCCAATCTGTATTTCAAAACCAACCAAGAAACGTTTACCATTTGCCTTTGGCGGTCCAACATTAAACAACGAATGTGAAATCCGCGATAAAAACGAAGATGGCGTTGGCGTTCTGTGGCTGCGTGGACATCAAATATTTGGTGGATACATGAACAACGAAGAAGCCAACAAAGAAATTTTTGACGAACGCGGTTTCTTTAATACAGGCGACATGGTTTCCATGGATAAAAACGGTGAGTTACACTTCGCGGGACGTAAAAAACAAGTTATCGTTTTGGATAGCGGTAAAAACGTTTATCCAGACGAACTCGAAGGTATGTACATCACAATCCCTGGCGTAAAGAACGTTGCTGTATTCGAACACAAGGTCAAGGATAAAACTGTTACATATGGTGTATTCAGTGTCGAAGAAGGCATGACAATGGAAAAATTATCCGCTGCAATCGCCGCTGCAAATAAAAAGGTTGCAAGTTATAAATGGGTAACCCACTTCGCAATGACAACCGAAGACCTGCCTTTAACAAGCACACAAAAGGTTAGACACCACAAGGTTCGTCAGAATCTGATTGATGGAAAATACCCTGATAGACATGAATAAAGTGCGTTTATTAAAACCCGCCAATTGGCGGGTTTTCTTTCTTTTCAAATCAAAAATTAAATAGAATGATATAGATGCAAACAGTGCCGACAATGTAGTGTACTGACGCTACATGAATTGCCGCACCGATTGTAGATACATTATCTGTATTGTTTTAAATTAAATAGAATGATGTAGATGCAAACAGTGCCGGCAATGTAGTGTACTGACGCTACATGAATTGCCGGCACCGATTGCAGATACATTATTATATTTAATTTTACTCGATACAGCAGTTAACAGCATTCCTAACCCAATTTTTCAACTTACTGATTCCAGATTGGGATTTTACATCTTCGGAAACAGTCGGTGCAGAAACAGCAACCGCCTTGTCCTTGGCAGATTTCTTAGTTGGCTTTTCTTCTAAATTTTTCTTATCACCCGTCAAAATCCCCATATTCAACCCCCAAAACATACAATAAAGTTCATATGATTGGTTAAATAATTCATACGCTGTCTTTTTATCCCCAGATGCAAGTGCCTTAGTCCCAACTTCGAACACACGCATCGACGCAGCAAGCAGATGTTTTGAAATACACCAAACCTCACCCTCGTACGCAGGAATAATTTTCAACATTGCATTTTTGCGCATTTCGCGCACTTCGTTAATCAGGTCATAAAATTCTGTTTTACCTGTTTTTGCACCTGAAAACATCAAATGTTCTTCGATTGAAATCAGATTCATAATACCAATTGTTAAATCCTGATCACTGGATAAATCCTTTGGATTAACCTTCTTAATCGCGTCTAATTTTTCAACAAATTCCTGAACATTTTCTATTTTTTTCATAATGCTATCCTTCTTTCAATTTATTATGATTTTAGTATCACCAATACACAAAAAAAAGTCAACAACAAAACGACATACATGCCCTTTGCGTATAATGTATTATTGATTTTTTTCTTAAATTATGATATAATACCACGCATAGCGACCGAATTAATCGGCCGTTTTTTTATTGCCCTGCATTTTTGCATGGGCTTTTTTTGTTATAACAAAAATCATAAGGAGAAAAAAACAATGAAAGCAGTAACATATATTGGCGACAACAAAACAACTGAATTTACATTTAATTTTACATATTATGAAAATTCAAACATTGTCGTAAGCATAAACGGTACAGAAACAGCAAACTACACAATTATTGGCAACAAGAATGATAGTTCCCCAGACATTCCATATGCCGGTGGCAAAATCATATTTGATACAGCCCCATCTGCAAATGATACAATTATAATTTCACGCGAACTAAACTTATCAAGAATCGTTGATTATCAACCAACCGCAAAAATAAACCCCACAACACTAAATCAGGACTTAAATTACACAATAGAAGTCCTAAAAGATTTCAAAGATGAACTCGATACCATAAAAAAAATCAGCACACCTGAATCTGTCCAGGATTTAATAACAAAAATAGAAATTGTAAGCCAACAAATAAACGCGATTGGCGACGTTTCCCAAATTCGAGACAACATATCAACATTAAACACACGAACAAACGGAATAACCGATTACGTGGTGGCAAATCAAACACCAACCGAAAACAATAATTATACCTGGTACCGAAAATATAAAAGCGGTTGGGTCGAACAAGGCGGGCAATTCGTGGGCGAAAAAACGTATCAATTTCCAATTCCGATGGCAAACACAAACTATACCGTTACAACAGGCTGTAAAACATATACGGCGCAAATGGGAACAGCAATCATATTGTTTAACAGCGAAACTACAACAACTTTGACATTACAAGGGCGCGTTGACGGTGCTGGAAACAATTCTGTTCGTGGTTTTTGGAAAATCGAAGGTTTTGCAGCCGCATAAAAAAACAGGGCCCTGCCCTGTTTTTATAAACCTTCGTATAAATCTTCGATTGATTCCGCATTGTTATGTAATTCTAATAAATCACGACATTGATATTTTTGTGGAAAATCTTCTATTGATTTTATTGTATCCACGATGTTTTGATTATCTAACTCTTTTCTGGCAACGAAATTGCAATCTGACATGTCTGTAAAATTATCTCTGGTCAGGGCATCAAAATATACCCCTTCATCATTACTTTTTATACACAAACAAGGAATATTCCGTGCGATAACATCCATTGCTGCAAAACCACCGCGCGTAAACGCCATATCAAAATGATTTTGTTCAAACAATTCATCTATATTTACAAAACCATGATATATTAAATCGCCATCTTTTCGGACAAATGTACCCGATTGAAACAAACCAATCAGATGAACATTATATTGCGATGGAATAATATCAATTATACTTTGTATAAAATCCTTATCAACTGTATTTGTGATTGAAATCAGAATATTTTTTCCATCTGATTTTGGTATGTTATAATTCTTGATAACATCCCTATTTTTTGACAAGACCAGTCTATCTTTTAAATTTGGATAATTTTCGTTTATATACGGTCTTAACAATTCTGACACGGTAAAAATACGATTATAATCATGTAAAAAATCAAGATTTTCTATAATGGATGCTGGGCCATGCAATGTATATGTTCTTTTCATCTGTGATGGAATATTCCATTCATTTATCAGGTTATAAACATTAAACGGATGAACATCTATGATATCAACCTTGAACAAAGCATCCCTATATTCGTCCCACGAATAAACATGTTCAAAATGTTGTGATGGTTTTATGCGCATATTTTCTGGCGCAGTTTGTGTAATTAACGAAAAAGAATATTTATCATATAATTTATTTACAATATTGTTAATTCTTGTTTCCAATCCACCACCTGAAAAATTCTTGGAAACAATCAAAACTTTCTTTTTTTGCAGCAGACAAACCTGACCCAACAATTCTGCATTTTGTTGGGTCAGGAATTCCATCCTATCTTGATTTAATAAAACACGCCTAATCTTACGACGCTTGGTCTTATCACGAATCAACGCGCAATAAAGATTAATCAACAATTTATTCATTTAAATAAACAATCTTTATTTCTGGAATTTAAACATTCATCAGTTTTTCATAATAACTTTCCGATTGTTTTTTCCACCAATCCATCAAATCATTTTTATCCTGTTCTGAACCAGCATAAATAACATAAAATATAGACTGATGATACATTATATTTAAAATATATTCGTTTAGTTTTTTATCCTCTATACCCGTCCAAAATTTTCTAATATTATGTATAATATTCAAATTCTGATTTGAACGTTTTTTTGCAATTTCTGGGTTAACAGACTGCCCCGGACGTCCCAAATAATATTGATACAATGATATATTTTGATAGACCAATTTTTTTACATTTTTAAATGGATACACAATATATTCATTATCAACATAGAAAGAATGTTCCGTTATTTTAACATTTTTTAACACAGACGTTTTATATGTTAATGAATGCATATGTGCATATGATACGAACGATGTATCGACCAGCATTGCATCAATAAATTCATCTGTGGTATATTCACGTTCCTGCAAACGTGAAACATAGGACACTTCGTCTGTATGACCATCGTCATAGAAATGATTATAATTTGTAACCACCGCATCAGCATCACAATTTTTCAAAAATTCAATATGCTGAATTAATGCCATCGGTTCACAATAATCATCTGCATCGACCAATTTGAAATATTTTCCATTTGCATTGGCAATGCCTGTATTAATACAAGAACCATGTCCACCATTTTCTTTTTGAATTAAACGTATTTTATCGCCATATAACGAACTATACATTTTAACCAAATCCGCACTGCGATCATGTCCACCATCATCAACGACAATTATTTCCAAATCATCAATCAACGATGGGATACAAATTTTTGATAAACACACATCGATATACTTTTCCATGTTATAACATGGGATTGCAATTGTCAGCACAGGTTGCTTATATTTTTTCTGCATTTTATTCATTGCGTCCAAGACCTGTTTTCCGCGTTCTTCCCATGTGTTTTCTGCGGCAACTTTTTTCAGTTCTGCGACAAATTTTTTATCCTGTTTTGCCTTGATTGCCTTGTCCACATTTTCGACAAATTCATCATTTGTTTTTGCGATTGCAACAATTGGATATTTGCGAACCTCATACATATCTGTTGCAACCACAGGTATTCCCATTGCCATATATTCAAACATTTTCACAGGTGATACAGACTTTGTTACCTCTGACAGTGCAAATGGCAACAACGCCACATCAAAGAACTGTGAAAAATATTTCAATTTTTTATATGGTTGCGAATCAATAATATGAACATTTGGCAATTCCGCTATTTTACTTTTTGCGAATGCGCCGTGTCCGCCTTCGTAATCATAGCCAATCATAACAATTTCATAATCTGGCCTTTGTTGTGCCAAATGTTTAATAACATCAAAATTAATCCAAGATGCAAACGAACCATAAAAACCAATAATCTTATGATTCTTTGCAAGTACAGGCTCCATTTCCTTTGGCGTTACACCTTCAAAATCAGTCCAATCTTCCAATGAAACACCATTCGGAGAATAAACAACATTTTCTTCTTTAAAAGAAGTCGCTTTTTTATAAAGATTATCAGCCGTCGCAGTTATCAATGTTGATTTGTTTTTCAACAAGAAATCATGACGTTCAATCTGCATATCTGACAGTCCTGAAAAGATTTCGCGACTTAATTCATCACAATAATCATAAACTGTTTTGTAACCAACAGATTCCAAATATTTTATATCATTTATGGACGTACCCGCCTCCGTCCCGATTAAATGATAAAATTTACCACCTGCAAAATTCATAGCAAGCGTATCAATAACCTGTTTCCAAATATTTCTATCATAAAAATTTACCAAAACCAAATTTTTTGATTTTAACGATATAACATCTGTTCTATCTAAATCAAATGTTGGATTCATAGCACACACCACAAGGAAATTTTTCTTTATCAAAAAATCCACCAAATGATGATGACGCTGCTTAAATGTATCAAACCACCCAAGACCGTTTGAACCACAAACAAAAACACCATCATATTTATTTTTTGCCAATAAAACCTTCAATTCTGACAAATCCACTGGTGCGCCCACCTGTGGAAATACCGCTTGTTGAACATGAATATATTCAACATTTCTGTTTCTGTGACGAATTTTTGAAAATGTGACAAAATTCAACGCAGGTTTAACCGTTGCATGATATGCTCTTTTATAAAACGGTCTTGACATTCTTACATCCCTTTAGTTTTTAATTATTTCCAAAATTCATTGATTGCTACTGCAATCTTTTGCGCCGCATGACCATCGCCATATGGATTTTTTGAACCATCCAAACGTGTTTCAGCCTTGTCTCGCGATAAAATCGCATCACATTCAGTCAATATCTTGTCGATATCGGCACCAACCAACTTTGCAAAGCCGGCCGTTACCCCTTCGGTGCGTTCCGTTTCATAACGCATTACCAATACTGGATTGCCGAACGTTGGTGCTTCTTCCTGAATACCACCTGAATCCGTTAATACCAACTTCGTATTCTTCATCAAACAAACAAGTTCTGGGTAATCCAATGGATTTGTTAAAATAACATTTGGTAAATTTTCCAGCGCACTATAAACCTTGTCGTGAACATTTGGGTTTGGATGAACCGGCAAGACAAACTGATGATCAGGATATTTTTTGGTCAATGTTGTAACCGCTTCTAAAATTCTATCCAATCTTTCACCGTGGTTTTCACGTCTATGGGCAGTAACCAAAACCAATTTATCGTTTAATTTTACACCACGCGCTTCCAATGCGGCACATGCTTTTGCCATTGTTTCATCAGACAAACAAGACAGCGCATCAATAACTGTATTACCTGTTAATGTAATTTTATCTGATTTGATATCTTCCTTAATCAAAGAATCATATGCCAACTGCGTTGGGGCAAAATGCAAATCTGTAATACGCGATGTCATTTGACGCATTGCTTCTTCTGGGAAAGGTTCAAACAAATCATACGAACGCAGGCCTGCCTCTACATGAAATACAGGCACACGATTATAGAACGAAACCAACGCACCACAGAACACGGTCATTGTATCACCCTGAACAATCGTTGCATCTATTTTATTGTTTGCAAAAACATCTGACAAGGCGGTCAATATTCTTGACTGAACACCGGCGAGCGTTTGATTTGGGCGCATAACATCCAATTTAAAATCAGCATCGATACCAAAAAAACCAAGTGTTTGATTTGATAATTCCTTTTGTTGTTCAGTATTACATACCAAAACATTATATTCTGGATTTTTACGCAATTCCAAAACAACAGGCGCCAACTTAATCGCTTCTGGTCGTGTCCCCAGCACCACAAGAATATTTTTCATAACCTTCCTTTTTTTATTGTATTCTGTATTTTCTGTACGTTTTTCTTCTTAAATCCCTGTTCCAGAACAAGAATAAATTTGTCGTGTTTTTCAACAAAAATTTATATATATCAAACAAGACAAAAAATGGTTTATATTTGTGTCCACATGATAAATACTCTAACTTCATGCGATTATAGTAACTTAAATTAAATTTTTCAATAAAATCCTTACGATATTTAGCCTGAACACGTGCAACTTTTTCCTTTACCTTTTTATCATATAACATGGTTAGCGAATTTGCCTGAATACGATACTTATAAACATTATCTGGAATATAAACCAAGTTCCCATTCAACGCAATCCGACACCAATAATCATAATCTTCGGCACAAAAAGCAGACTCATCATACACACCTATTTTTTCTGCAATTGCCCTACGATACATAAAGGCCGCACCAACATTTGAAATATAAGGCAACGCATATACAGTTCTTTTGTGTCCCGGATTAAAAAACAAATCACCATTTTCATCGATATAATCCATCATCGCAGACACCATATCTACATCAGGATTTTTATCTAAATAATCAACCAACACAGATAACCAATTTGACTTTGCAACATTATCATCGCTGGTCCATGTAAAATATTTACCACGCGCATTTTCAAAACCAACATTTAACGACGCTGGCAGTCGCTTATTTACATTATTTCGAATAACTGTTATTCTTGGATCCGCATCAGCATAAGATTTTGCAATTTCATATGTATTATCTGTACTACAATCATCAACGATTATTAATTCCCAATCAGAAAAAGATTGACCCAAAACAGAATCAATCGATTCTTTCATAAATCGTTCACCATTATAAACAGGTAGAACAATTGAAACTAACGCCACATCAAATCTCCTTAAACAATTCTATGCTTCGTGCAATCGCCTTGTCCATATCATAATATTTATAATCACCCAATCGACCAAAGAAGAAAACATTACCACACGTTCCCGCCATCTTCAAATACATCTGATACAATTCGGCATTTTTTTCATTTGCAATCGGGTAATAACGTTCATTTTTTCCATCCTCGAACGGTTCAGGATATTCATATGATACAATTGTTTTATCCGATTGATCGTTCAAGAAATATTTATATTCACCAATACGTGTAAATTCATAATTACATGGATAATTTACAACTGCTGCGTCTTGGAATTTTGAAAACGGAAATGTAATAAATTCAAAACGTTCACTGCGATACGGCAATTTACCATGCTTATAATCAAAAAATTCATCAATACTGCCTGACCAAAACAACCTATCATACTTCATATCTTTACTAAACGGCGTCTTTAATTTCACACGAATATTTGGATGATTTAACATATTTTTTATCATCGCAGTATAACCGCCAATTGGAATACCCTGATACTTATCCTGAAAATATCTATCATCACGCGAAACATACACCGGCACACGTCCAGACACAGACGGATCAATTTCATCAGGCGTCTGCCCCCACTGCTTTAATGTATATTCCAAGAAAATCTTATCATAAATATATTGCGCCAAGAATTGCAAATCCTCATCATCCTTTTTGCGCAACTCTAAAATAGGAACCTTCTTATTTAAACCAAAATTATCCAGCAATTTTTGTTCTATCTTATCTGCCAATGTTTTTGGGAAAAGCGCATGCAAAGTATTTAAATTAAAAGGAATTGGAACAATCTGCCCATCGATTAATCCGCGTACCTTATGCTGATATGGATACCATTGACAAAATCTGGAAACAAAATCCCAAACTTCTTTATTAGACGTATGAAAAATATGTGTACCATATTTATGAACACAAATACCATCCTGATAATAATCATAAACATTTCCACCAATATGATTTTTTGAATCAATAATTGTTACACGTTCGCCGGCCTCTGCCAACAAACGTGCCATTGTTGCCCCTGAAACACCACAACCGACAATTAAATTTTCCATATCTACCCCATATTATCTATTTATAGTCCCGCTATTATCGACCCTTTTACATTAAAACGCAAGTTATATTATCACCTTATAACATCTTGTTCTTTCTGTTATTTTTTTGACTTGAACTGCATATCGTGCAGCGATTTATATGCCCCACCTTCGATATTAACAAGCTCATCATGTGTTCCCATTTCAACAACCTCACCATGATTAATAACAACAATCTTATTTGCATTACGAATTGTTGACAATCTGTGCGCAATAACGAACACAGTCTTGTCCTGCATCAGATTTTCAATTGCCTTTTGTACAACTGCCTCTGCCTTGTTATCAAGGGCAGATGTCGCCTCATCTAAAACCAAGATTGGTGCATTTTTCAAGAACGCACGCGCAATTGCAACACGCTGCTTTTGTCCACCAGACAACAAAATACCACGTTCCCCAATTTGTGTATCAAGACCGTCTTTTAATGTCGCAACAAAATCATCAAGATACGCCATCTTAATCGCATTATCTAACTCTTCCTGCGTTGCATTTTCATTACCCAGCATTATATTTTCACGTATTGTTCCTGCAAACAGGAAATTATCCTGAAACACAACACCGATATTTTGACGCAAAGACTTCAATGTAAAATCACGCACATCTGTACCATCTATACAAATCTGTCCCTGTGTTACATCATAAAAACGCGGTAACAAACTAACAATCGTTGTTTTCCCACCCCCCGAATTTCCGACGAACGCGACTGTTTCACCCTGATTAATTGTCAGATTTACATCTTTCAACACAGGCACCCCTGGGATATATTCAAAACACAAATTTTTAATTTCAATCTGCTTATGTTCTGTTGGCATTTCCTTGGCATCTTCCTTGTCCACAATTGCAGGCACAGAATCCAACACATCAAACACACGTTCAATCGCCAAGAAAGACATCAACACAGAATTATAATTCGAACCAATACTTTTCATCGGTGTATATAACATAATCCACGCGGTCAAAAACGACACAAATGCCCCCGCTGTGATCGAACCATTTAAAATCAAGAAAGACCCAAACCAAATTACCAAACCGATACCAATTGATAAAATAATATGCATAACCGGCGTTAACCAACGTGTTTTTTGCAACATCTTTATTTTTAGTTTAAATACCCCATCTAAAACACGTTGAAACTTTGTTTTTTGTGCATCATCCAAATTATACGAAATAACCGTTTTATTTCCTGCATATGATTCATTATACGCAGTCAACAACGCAGAATCCGCCACAATCGACTGATTCATAACCGACTTTACCTTCTTCTTTAATGATGCCATTGGTAAAAACGCACCAAACAAAATAACCACACAAACAATTGCCAACTGCCATGAATTATAAAACAAAACCGCAATCAACGATATTGCCGTAAATAATTTCTGAACAAAATTTTTCAGATTTGTTAATAATCCCGCACAGGCCATATCTGCATTATTATTGAACATAAAAATAACATCGCCAGAATTACGTTTATTAAAGAATTCCGTCTCAAAACTTAACATCTTCTTGTACAAATCCATTTTTAACAGATTTGTCGTCTTTGCCCCAACCCAGGTATTCAGATAATTCGCGGCATACGTCAACGCCCCCTGAATACACGTAAAACCAACAATTGCAAACGGGATATACCACGCAGTCTGCAAAGACTTTTCAACCATAACCAAATCCATATATGGCCGCAAAGACAATGCAATAACCGCATCCAACGAACCGATTGGAATGGCTACCAATATAGACAACAATCCACGAAACCAGTACGGTTTAATATATGGCCACATACGTCTGTAATTTTTTACAAACATATTTTTCAGGATTAAACTTTTTAATTCTTTACTTAACTTCTGTTTCATAATTACATAAATCCCATAATCTATTTATAAACTCGTTTATTCTGTGATATTTTTTACAATTTGTCCAGTATAATATCCTATAATAACTACAAAAAACCATAGGATAAAAAACATTTATAAATTTTTTTATAGACATTTCAAATTTAGCAGTTATAATACAACAAGTTTTGGCAGCGTAGCTCAGTGGTAGAGCAGAGGAATCATAATCCTTTGGTCGGGGGTCCGAATCCCTCCGCTGCTACCAAAGATTTAACCCCGATTTATTCGGGGATTAATTTTTGGTTAACAAAGGACGATGAGGACCCCAGGGTCCGGGGCGTCAGTTGGTGAAAACGAGTGTTAACGAAGTTTGAACCATACGTAGCGAAAGGGGCCCATAGAGCGAAAGCGAATATGGGAATCAGACAATCCCTCCGCTGCTACCAGAATAAACAAACGACCCAACGGGTCGTTTGTTTATTCTATGCGTCGGGGTGGTGATGGACACCCAAATGGGGGTCCGACAAATTAAACACAAAAACACCGCCCATTTGGGCGGTGGTGGTTATCGTTGTTTATAGTTATCACAAAGACGAGCGATTTTACGCGCCATGTCTATGGTTGCCTCTGCAATAGTGTGGCAGATTGATTGTGGAAATTCATAATATTCTTGTTCTGATAACCCCAATGACGTTAATCCTGTGTATTTGTTGTTTCCGTTTTTATCGTAATAACTATTTATCACTTTACCATCAATTGTAGGATAGACTGTTTTATCACATACTGTCATCTCTGAGCGAAAACTTTTTGCAGGTATGGTTCTAAGTTTTTTTTGAACATTAAATCCTAATTTGCACTGCTTTTCACACCCATCGCATTTTCGGACGTTTATTTGTTTTTCTTGTGTAAAAGACATTTTAATTACCTTTTTATATTTTTACACAAGATTTATAGCATAAAAATGCAGATTTGCAAGTGGTGTGGCTGATGTTATCATTGCGATGAACCAAAACACCCCCGCACAACCAAAAAAATCCATTTATTCCTATATACAATCATTATATTTTTTAACAACCTTGCTTGAACCAGGATGACATTTATGATAGCATATGCAACATGAGAAAAATCTTGTACATAATATTATTATCAACCATAACTGCAACTGCCCACGCAGATTACAATCCATTTTTTGGTGATTATGAAAATCAGTTTGCATTCAATTTCGGCTGGGGCGTAAACAGTGGTATTATCGTACCACCACCAACACAATGGGTACCATTTGTTATGCTGCACGCCCAGTATTCACAACCGACTGAATTTTTCCGTCTGCCGGCACGTAAATCATTGAACATATTTCAAACATTGGGTTCTGGCGAAAAATATGGTTGGCAATGGGACAAATACACCATTCCAATCGTAATGTTATCCGAAGATGTTATACCATTTTATTGGAACGACTGGTACACGCTTATAGGGCTTGGTGTTGGCATGCAGGCACAGCAAAACGAACGCATTGGTTCAAAATTGATATTTGGATTTAAAATCGGTGCAGGTTACAGAATATCTGAATGCACATCCGCAGAATTATTTATGCAGCATATGTCAAATGGCAATACTGCACCTGAAAATAATTCATACGCATTTTAT
>JAFYXQ010000062.1 GCA_017546085.1 Alphaproteobacteria bacterium
ATTTTTCTTTGATATAATGCTGTTCGCTTGGGTGGTTAGCTCAGTTGGTTAGAGCGTTACGTTGACATCGTAAAGGTCGTTGGTTCGAGTCCAATACCACCCACCACTTTAAATTACAGGGCACAAAAATAATTATGATGCGAATGCAAATTTAATCTTGGAAAGTAATCAACGGGAATCACATTGACGCCCCGTTGGCGTCTATTTTTTTAATAACACAACACCAAAGGAAAATGAAAAATGGCAAAAAAATATTTAATTACTTCTGCGTTACCCTATGTTAATGGTGATTTGCACTTGGGACATTTGATCGGATGCTATCTGCCAAGTGATGTGTACGCACGTTTTTGCCGCGCAATGAAACGTGATGTGTTATTTGTATGTGGCGCAGATGAACATGGAACACCTGCTATTGTTGGGGCGGCAGCTGAAAATATGCCCGTGATAGAATACAATAATAAATATTATGAAAAACATTTGAAGTCTGTTCATGATTTCAACCTGTCTTTTGATTTATATGGACGTACACATACTGAAAAACAAGAAAAGTTAATTCATGAATTATTTACAAGACTTGATGAACAAGGGTTAATCGAAGAACGTGAAACTATTCAGCCTTTTTCCGTGGATGATAATATGTTCCTGGCTGATCGTCAATTGGTCGGCACATGTCCAAAATGTGGATTTGAAAACGCACGTGGCGATCAATGCGATAATTGTAGCGCAACATATGAAGCAACTGAACTGTTAAATCCACGCAGTACTATTTCAAACAGTACAAATATAGAAAACAGAACAACCAAAAATTTATTCTTTTTAGCATCTAAGGTCGAAGAAACATGGAAGCAGTGGTTGGTACAACATGCACCAAAATGGTCAAAATCCGCAGCAGCAATTGCACGTGGTTGGGCAAACGAAGGGTTGCGCGACACATCAATCACACGCGATTTATCATGGGGAATTCCTGTGAACAAACCTGGGTACGAAAACAAGGTTTTCTATGTTTGGTTTGATGCACCATGGGGATATGTTTCAATATCACAGGCCGCAAATGAAAATTGGGCTGATTGGTGGAAAAACCCTGATGCGCATTATGCACAATTTATGGGCAAGGATAATGTTAAATTCCATTCGGTATTTTTCCCAGAACAGCAATTAGCAATGAACGATAACTGGAAAACAGTCGATATGTTAAAAGGGATGAATTTCCTGAATTTCGAAGGTGGTAAATTTTCCAAATCACAAAAACGTGGAATATTCCTTGATGATGCGGCGAATATTTTGCCCGCTGATTATTGGAGATACGCATTATTAGCAAGTGCACCTGAAACAGATGATACCGATTTTACCATATCACGTTTCGCAGATATTGTGAACAAAGACCTGAATGGGATGCTGGGGAATTTTGTTAGTCGCGTTTGCAAATTAACCGCTAAAAATTTTGGAAATATTGTACCAAAGGCAGGTGTAAAAAATAGTGAACTTGAATCACAAATAAATGAAAAATTGACAGAATTAACTGATGCACTAGATGCGTGTGAATTTCGTGCCGCAATTGCTGCATTACGCGGTCTGTATGCAATCGGCAACGAATACATGACAAAAATGGAACCATGGGCATTGGTAAAAAATGGTGATATTGATGGGGCCGCAACATGCCTTAATGAATGTTTCCAGATGATTGATTTATTCGCACGTGTGTCTGCGCCATTTATCCCAAGTGCCGCTGAAAAAATGCAAAATGTTTTCACCGATAAACATGATTTATCATGGCCAACAAAATACGAACATCGTATAGCTGATGGGGCTGAATTTATTGTGCCTGAAAATCTGTTTAATCGTATCGATGATGAAACTGTTGCGATGTTGGTTGAAAAATACACAACAAAAAAAGAAGACGATACACCAAAACCAATCGTTGCGGAAATCATCAGTGTAAAAAATCACCCAACACGTGATGATTTGCATATATTGTCTGTGGACTGTGGTGGTAATGAAAATATACAAATTGTTTGTGGCGCACCAAATGTTCGTGTTGGATTACGTGGTGTTTTGGCACCAGTTGGTTCTAAATTACCAGGTGTAAAAAAAC